>CALGUT010000405.1 GCA_937920335.1 uncultured Opitutales bacterium | reverse complement strand
CCCCATCCTTCTACTCTTCTTACTCCAGTTTTCACTGGTAGCCACAGCGGCAACACAGCGGCCCAATTTCCTGTTCATTGTCTCTGATGACCTCAACACGCGGATAGGGCCCTATGTCGACCATTCACTCAAAATCCATACCCCCAACCTCGACCGGCTTGCATCTGAAGGGGTGAGTTTTACTAGAGCTTATTGTCAGTATCCGGTTTGTGGACCGTCACGTGCCGCCTTTATGAGCGGCTTGTATCCGGAAACCAATGGCGTTACCAATAACGCTTTCGAAGGGGGCAACCATCGCCTGGCAAATCCAGCGCTCAAGGACCACCCAACCATTGGTAGTTTTTTCAGAAACCAGGGTTATTACACAGCACGGGTTTCGAAAATTTTCCACATGGGTGTTCCTGGCGGGATTGAGCGTGGTGAAGCGGGCTCCGATGATCCTGAATCGTGGGACTATGCGATCAATCTCATGGCACCGGAAACCCTCACGCCTGGGAACCTTGAAAAACTGTCGGTCGGCAATCACTACGGCTCAAATTTTGCCCGCATGATTCTGCCCAACGGCAACGACCTTACCCAAGCCGACGTCCTTGCAGCCAACCAGGCCATAGCCATTTTGGAAAACCGGGCTACCCCCAGACCCACAGGGGGAACCAATCGCACAAAATTCAAAGAAGACGATCCGTTCTTTTTGGCAGTGGGCTTTGTTCGCCCACACGTTCCACTCATCGCTCCAGAAAGGCACTTCGCCCATTATCCCGACACAGACGTGCTTCTCTCGAGCGATTCAATCAGCGACCTGGAAGACGTTCCGGAAACAGCGACCTTCACACGCAACGCATTAAGCTTTCAAATGAATGAAACCCAGCAGCGCCAGGCGATCGCAGGCTACCATGCCAGCATCAGTTTCATGGATGAACAGGTAGGCCGGCTTCTGGACACTCTGGATCGACTCCATCTCCGGGAAAACACGATCGTTGTCTTTATTTCAGACCATGGCTTTAACCTGGGTGAGCATACGGCCTGGCAGAAGTCCAGTCTCTGGGAGGAAAGCGTGCGGGTGCCAGTGATCATTTCAGTTCCAGACATGAAACACGTCGGCGCAACAACCGACGCCATCGTTGAGCTCAACGATCTTTTCCCTACCTTCATCGAACTGGCAAACCTCGCAGATGAGGCGCCAGGTATCCTCCAAGGTGAAAGCCTCATCCCTCTACTCAACGCACCTTCTAAAACAGATTCGAAGCAAACAGCCTATACGATTACCAGACCCAGCCAGGGTGATGGAGCCTCCCTACGAACAGACCGTTGGCGCTACAATCGCTGGGGCGAAGCTGCCACCGGTGACAACGAAGAACTCTACGACCACCGCAACGATCCGGGTGAACATACCAACCTGGCACGTGACCCGGCTCACCGGACAGACCTCACCAAGCTTCGCCGCCTCTTTGATGAACAACGTGCCAAGGCTCGAAACAACCACTAATTCAACCTGCTTCCTATGAGACTTGCGATTTCTCTAATTCTATCAGCCTTTTGCCTGCACCAGCCAGCGGCCTTTTCCAAACCCAATATCGTTTTGGTGCTTACCGACGATCAAGGTTATGGGGACGCCAGTTTCAATTGGCCGGACACCGATCTAAAGACGCCCGCCATGGACCGGGTGGCGGCAAACGGGATCCACTTTACCCAGTTTCGAGTCAACCCGCTCTGCGCTCCGACCAGGTCCAGTATCATGACCGGCACCTACAGTATCTACAATGGTATGTGGCGCGGACCTGGAGGGCCAAGAACAGGCGAGGACGGCAAGATCATAAAGCCCCCAACCCGTGTCGTGCACGACGACGTAAGAATGCTTCCCGAGTTCCTGAAGAAAGCCGGCTACACGACCGGACTCTTTGGCAAGTGGCACCTCGGTTACGACGAAGACAACCTACCCAACACGCGTGGTTTTGACGAATTCGTGGGTTTCCCCGGAGGTGCACATCCCTACACCTGGACCAAAAACTCCAAGATTGAACACAACGGAAAACCCCTGAAAACCGACAAACATTTCACGGACCTGTTTGCCGACGAAGCTATTCGCTTTATTAAGGAACAGAAAGACCAACCCTTCTTTTGCTATCTCGCCTTCAATGCGGTGCATGGTCCGTTGCGAACCGAAAAACGGCCCAGCGATTCTGCCCGCCCCGATTGGCTGGAGAGGTATAAAGAAGCAGGCGTCGCGCAACCGCGCCGCGACTACAACGCCGTCATGAGCCACGCGGACGATCGTGTCGGCGATGTGCTCGATACACTCGACAAACTCGGTCTCACCGAAAGCACCTTGTTCATCTATCTCTCCGACAACGGTGGTATCACCCACACCTACCCGAGCAACAACGGCCCGCTTCGCGGTGGCAAGGGCGAAGGCTGGGAAGGCGGCCTCCGCGTTCCCGCAGTCATGCAATGGCCCGGCACCATTCCGGCTGGATCTGTTTCCAAAGCGAATGGCGTACACTTCGATCTCTTCTCCACCTTACTCGAAATATCTGGTACCGATATTCCCGATACAAATGGAAAACTTAAGGTCGATGGCATCAGCCTATTCGATCACCTCAAGTCCGGTGGTAAAACCACCCTCCCCGACCGCTATCTCTTCTGGGACCTCTGGGGGAACCAAGCTGCCATCCACGGCCCCTGGAAAATCGTCGCCGACACCGGTAATCATAACGGTAACTTCGATAAAGCCGCAGCGAGCGCCCAAGCCGCCGACTACATGCTTGTCAATCTCGACAACGACCTTGGCGAAACCACGGACCTCAAGGCAAAGCACCCCGCTATCTACTCCGACCTCAAGGAACGCTTTATCAGCTGGCTAAGTAAAGCTTCCGAGTATAACTGAGCGATTAGAAATCTCAAAATCCTAATCCTAATCGAAAAATCTTTCACCACGAAGAGCACCCAGTTCAAGGAGAACCTTATCCACCGCAATTATCTCGCGCAAAGCCGCCAAGGCGCAGAGAAGGAATCAGTTAGTTCTCAGAGTAATCTCCGTGCCTCCGTGAGAGCCCATCAAATCTTAATCGTTATCCTTATCGTAATCCTAATCGATTTTAAAAACCCACCGAGAACCTTATCCACCGCAATTATCTCGCGCAAAGCTGCCAAGGCGCAAAATAGGAATCGTTTAATTCTCAGAGCAATCTCCGTGCTCCCAGTACGTCTGCGCGAGAACCCTTTTTTCGTTAGCTCCCTATCCTGATCAAAAAAAGATTCACCACCAAGAGCACCACGTTCACTACCGAGGAGCTTGCGACGACACATCTA
>CALGUT010000404.1 GCA_937920335.1 uncultured Opitutales bacterium | reverse complement strand
TGTGCGAGGTGTGGGTGGGATCCACCATGGCCGGCACCTTGCGTGAATGACAAATGCTCTTCACCTTCCTCGCCTCCATAAACCCCACCCAGTGTGAAGCCCGCAATTTCGTCCGGCAGCAAATGCCCATAATCGGGGCACTCTACTTTCTCGGGTATTTCCGGCTCGGGTTTCTTCGCAGTATGGACGATAAGCGGTTCACCCTCTATCAAAGGCCACTCGACAGACTTATCCACGCCATAGACATCGATACTCTCGCGGTACTGACGGGATACATCGAACAACGAACGAATAATGCGCGCCGAAAGATCACTGTTCCGCATCTTGATATGCGTCGTCTCAATCGCGAATGGTGAGTTGTAGTGGTGGTGCATCTCTTCGCGAATCGTTCCCGATGGGAAACAGGAAACGTATTCAGCATCCAACTTCGGGAGACCCAGCACCGGTCCCACACAATGAGTTGCGTAGTACATCGGCGGTAGCCCGGGCCAGTAACCCGGCCAGCCATCCATGTCCTGTTGATGCGATGCCTGGAGAAACTGTAGCTTGCCCAACTCTCCCTCCTCATGGAGTTGCTTCATAAACAGGAACTCGCGTGAGTAGACGACGGTTTCCATCATCATGTATTTTAACCCGGTTTCATTGACCAAGCGAATGATCTCCAGACAGTCCTCAACCGAAGTCGCCATCGGCACTGTGCATGCCACATGCTTTCCGGCCTTCAATGCAGCGATCGATTGCTCAGCGTGATTCGGGATCGGCGAATTTATATGAACCGCATCCACTTCCGGATCCTTCAAAAGCTCGTCATAGTCCGTATACCGTTTTTCCACACCATACTTATCGCCGACTTCGTTCAGCGCCGATTCCGTACGCTGGCAGATCGCATACATATTCGCGCGGGGATGGCGTTGATAGATGGGGATAAATTCAGCTCCGAATCCGAGGCCGACGATGGCTATATTGATCTTTTTTTCACTCATGTTGGTTTTAGCGTCTTGGGTTAAAATCTTCTGTCCTACTAAACTTAGTTATTTCAAAGTCTTCAAAAAAGCGACTACATCTTCGAGCTCTTGCGGTGACAACAAAACTCCGAAAGGGGGCATCGGCGATACTTCCACCGGAAAGCCTTCCGCAATGGCCGCCTGGGGATTCACGAGACTCTCTCTGAGATAGCCTTCATCGTATTTGGAGGCGATCCCATCCAACGCCGGACCTACCACACCACCAACCTTCTCGATCTGGTGGCAACGCGTGCAGGATGCAACTTGGTGCTCGTAGAAAATCGTCTTACCGCTAGCCGCATCCCCTTCATTCGCAGCCGACTCATTACCCAATACCTCCGACAAAGAAATATCGTCATAGATGAATGTACCTGCCGCTGGACTACCGCCCTCATAGTTGATGCTGACCGTTAATTGATCGCGATCTCCCGAGTTGAAGAACACTTCCAATTCCCGCCAGGGAGTCCGCCAGCGCAAGAGCTCAGATTTTGCCCCAGGAATCTCATCGATCCCCAGATAGGTGCCATTCCCTTCGCGCAATGCTGGCACAGCCAGCCAACTTGCCAAGCGGTAGTCGGTGTTCCGTTCAACCGATACCGTATTCTTCCACGAAAACTCCGCGCCATTGGCAGCATCAATCGTAAACAGTTTTTCTCCGCTTCGTGGTTGATAGCGGTCCTTAACCGGCTCAAACGACACACGTGTTTCACCATAGCTGTTCTTTTTAACAAGCTCCCAACCCATCGGCCCACCATCCGCAATTTCTTCAAACGATGAGTTTTCGATCAAGTTCGGTCCGAGAATCGATACACCTAGCTCGATCCCTTGATTGGCCGCCGCCGCTTTGAGCGCAATCGACAACCAGGTATCCTCGCGATTCAGACTATCTTTGTAGAGCCTTCGAATAATAGCCTGTAGCATCGGATCTTTAGGTAAATGCGCCAACACGGTGAACGCAACCCGACGGACAGTCGGATCGGAATCAGCAAGCACGGCGCTATCGATTAATAATGCCCGGTCGGGTTCGGAAATACCAAGGACAGACGTTGCCGCTTTTCTCACCCGGGCATCCCGACTTAAAAGCGCTGATTGATGGAATGCATCGTCCAGAAGTCCCAGGCCGTGAATTACCCAAAATGCGTGCAAGCCCGACAACCCTCCTGCGCGAACGCGTTCTTGCAGACCCTCCAGGACGTCACTCGGTTTCTGTTCGACCAATAAACGCTGAGCGGTCAATCTCCAAAACAGATTACCATCATCAAGTGCATCCATCAATACGGCGGGCTCGGCGTTCGCCAAAGACTGCGTGGTTGACTGTTCAGCACCCTCCCAGATCAAACGGTAAATTCGCCCGTGTTGACGATCCCGATTCGGATTCACATGGGCATTCCCGGTTCCGTTCTCAGCATCGTAGCCACCCCGAACTGCAGAGGGTGTTGGGTTGTGCTGGATAATAAAGTTGTACCAATCAGCCACCCACAGGTTTCCATCGGGTCCGACCTCTGCCGCCACCGGCGAGAACCATTCATCGGCACTCGCGATTAGCGAAAACTCATTTTTGGCGCGGTATCCGGAGCCGTCAGGAATATTTCGATACATTCCGAGAAGATTGCCGGTGGGTCCGGCGATGAACGCCATCGAGTTGCGCCAGTCTTCCGGGAAATTCGCCGAGGTTGCCAAGGCGTATCCCGCACCCGCAGTGTATCCACCAAATACATCCACCTGCCGAATGTTCGGGGTAATCGGGTGGAACGTTGCGCTGTCCGCGATCATCTTGGCCGACAATCCTTCATCGGCTGCATAACCGGTAACCGGGAACCCACAGAAGAAAGCCGGATTATTATTCGCCGTTGAGCCAAAGACATCGCCCGATTCGTTGAAACCGAGGCCCCAGGTATTGTTATTAAATTGGTGCAGAAAGGTCACATCCGTTCCATCGGGCTTCATAGAGTACACGCCTTGGGCGAAATAGCCTTCTTTATTCCAATCGGGCCCATCATAAGCGGAATACCCGACCGTGCCCCAGATACGGTTATCAAACCCATACCGAAGATTCGAAGGGCCAGCATGCGTATCCCGGGTACCCCACTTGGAATTTAGCACTTCACGGACATCCGCTACATCATCGCCGTCCGTATCTTTGAAAAACAAGAAATCGGGCGCATGCGCCACGATGATTCCCCCATTCGAAAATGTAATGGAAGTCGGTATATTTAGACCGGTCGCAAAGACCGTCACCTTATCACACGCTCCATCCCCATCGGTATCCTCCAGAATCTTGATACTGTCGCGCCCTTGGCGGCTGGGAGTGATTTCATTGGGGTAATCGACCGTCTCTGCTACCCATAGCCGCCCTCGTTCATCCCACGCCATACACACCGGGTTGATGATGTCCGGCTCACTGGCAAATAGCTCCAGCTTGAAACCGACTGGCACCCGGGTATAGCTCATGCTCGCTTCCGGTGAAAGTGGGTGTTGATACGGAAGCGGCTCCGGTCGATTTTCGTAGTTGGGGATGTTGTCGCGCTTTTCATAGGTCATTGGGGTGCGGGCTTCGACAAACGCTTCATAACTACTGCGCCGTTCGTCACCTACCGTCCAGAGAATGCCTGCCTTAAGCAGCTCATGGAATTCACTACGTCCCCATACCCGTTCATCGTGCCCGGAGGCGGTATAGAAGATACGCCCTTCACCTTGCGTCCTAACCCAGGTCCACGGTTCATCCTCGGTTATGTTATCATCGGGACCGCTCACCTTGCGCAACTGTAGCACGGTACGATCCTTCGCGTTATGATTTTTATGAAAGTAAGTTTCGTCCCAGGCTTCCAGCTCCGGGACTCCCTTCACCGCAGGATGCTCCGGCTCAATGGTGGACACTTTGAACACCCCGGCCTTATGTCCCGCGAAACGACCACCCACCAGTTGATCAAAGCCTGGCTCATTTTGAAAACACCAACTGGCAGAATGGATCGGCAAAAACCCTCCTCCCTGATCGACAAAGCTATTTAGATGGCTCCACTGATCCGGCGTTATCTCCTTATGATTGGCATACAGCAGGAGCGCATCGAATCGATTCAGGTAGTCCGGATCTCCCAGCGCTTCCTCTACAGTCGTGACGTAGTCAAAGTAGATCGCCTCCGGCCCAAGAGCCTGCGCCAGCATCGGGTAATACTCGTCTGAAGGGTGTTGTTCTGATTCATGCCCCAGAAACAATACCCGCAAAGGACCTTCTTTTATTGGAGCTGCATCTTTGAGCTCCGGGGGCTGGGAACAACCCACACCCAAGAGCAAAATCATTGGGCAAACAAACAAGATAAGAGATTTCATAGAATAGGGTTTTTGATCGGACGTTCATAATCTAACCGAGACACCCACAAATGTCTTGGAAGTAATGGCCACATTTTATGAGATCATGGCCACGCAATGACAACCCTACACAATCCCCACCCTTTGAAAGAAGCCTTTCTTTCTAAAATGTCTGCCGGCAGCCACTTTGATCAACTATTCAATCACATCCCGGGCATCTCCTTCTTCGCCAAGAATCACGAGCTCAAGCTGATTGCTGCCAACAAACGGTTTTGGGAACGCCTGCCCGTGACGTCAGAGAAAGAATTGATCGGCAGGGACGACTTCGAACTCTTCCCCCAACGCCTGGCGGAGAATTTCCGCAAGGACGACCTGGAAGTCATGAAAAGCGGCAAACCCAAGTTGGATATTCTGGAACTCTTCTTTGACTCCCAAGGGCTACCGGACTGGTTCCTCACTAACAAATTCCCCGTCTTCGATCGCAAGCACCAGGTCATTGGGGTCATGGGAATCGTCAAGAGCCTGGCTCGTAGCGAACACGCCCTCTACCCCAATCTACAATTCAACAAAGCCGTGGAATACCTGCGGGCTCACTTTACCGAACAGATCCTCTTCTCCGACCTCGCCAAGAGGGTCGGTATGTCCGTCCGTCAGTTCAACCGCCGTTTCAAAGAGGCCTTCAATACCACCCCCCAATCCTTCCTCATCAAGACGCGCATCCAGGCCGCCTGCGAACAGCTGCGCAACTCCGATCGCTCTATCTCCGAGGTCGCACATGCCCTCGGCTTCTACGACCAGAGCTCCTTCACCCTCCACTTCAGAAAGCACATCGGAACCACGCCCCTCGCCTACCGAAAGAATAAGCAATCCGACCAGTAGACAGTTATAGCTACCACACCGCGCGTTCCGACCTGAACTCCCAGGCAATCAGGTGACACCTACAATTGGTCCAACGGACTCCGCACACCCAAGCCCGGGCGTTTCATCACGTGGGTATAGATCTGAGTCGTTTCGACAGACTTGTGCCCGAGTAGATCCTGCACGGAACGAATATCGACTCCTTGCTCAAGAAGGTGCGTAGCGAAGGAGTGCCTCAACACATGCGTGCTCACCTTTTTATCGATACCTGCCTTATTAGCCGATTTTTGGAATGATAGTTGATAATGGCTTCCGGAACGGTGGTGACGCCTTATCACGCCACTGCGTGGATCCTGGGAAAGTTTGTGACTGGGGAACACCCATTGCCATATCCACTTTTCGCCAGCCTTCGGGTATTTTCGACTCAACGCTTCCGGCAAATAAACGCCTGCAGTTCCATTGAGTCGGTCCTCCTCATAAAGCGCCTTCAAGCGCTCCAAATGTTCCTTAATGGGTTCCCGTAGAGATTCGGGAAACAATGTCCGTCTGTCTTTACCGCCTTTTCCGGCCCGAACAAAGATGGCGTGTTGTTCGAAATCGATATCCTTTACCCGTAAACGCAATAACTCGTTCAGTCGAAGTCCCGCTCCGTATTGGACCTTACTCATCAACCAACAGGTATTCGGCAGATGAATGATCAACTGATTCACCTCTGTCATCGATAACACAACCGGCAGGCTTTTTCTTGGCCGGGCACGTCGATATTCCATACCTGCGGGTAAATCTTTACCCATCACTTTGCTAAACCAGAAAACCAGGGCATTTAAAGCCTGGCGCTGAGTGGAAGCGCCGACCTTTTGCCTGACGGCCAGATCATCCAAAAAATCCTCCAGATGCTTCGCTGTAAAAGCCTCAGGATCCATCTTATCCCAATACTTCCAACAGCGTTGGCACCAGTAGCGGTAGGTCTTTTCCGTTTTATAGGCAAATTTACCAACGCGCAGTTTGCGAACGACTTGTTTCTCCCACTGCGTCAAAGGATCCGGGAGATATTCGAACGCGTCTGTCGATTGAGCCTCTTTGGCTTCTACGAAAACCATTTAAGAGCCGTCCGCCATTTTTGGTAAATCTCATCGCTGGGACTCTTTTGATCCCGCACCTCGTCCAAAAAAGCCTTGGCAGAGGCATAAGTAGTTCTCACTTG
>CALGUT010000403.1 GCA_937920335.1 uncultured Opitutales bacterium | reverse complement strand
ACATCAGGGAGCCAGCTACGGGCTCACGGATGCCGTCGATGTCGACAGGGGGCGCTGCGATGAATGCAACGATGAAGCAAGTGGTGGCAGCCAGGAGGCAGGGAATCATAAGGACTCCGAACCAACCGACATACAACCGATTGTTAGTGGAAGTCACCCACTCACAGAATTGTTGCCAGGTGTTTTGCGCTTGGTCGCGCTGTAGAACTGAAGCTGTCATTAGAATGTAGTAAGGAAACGCTCGGTAGGGGCCGTGCGATTCATTATTCCCGACCACCCTTAAGGTCGATATGAGGGATGCTTAGCCTCTCGTGATCCCGGTTAGAGAGGGGAAAGATTAGCCCCATAAAAAAAAAGGCCATCGACTTTACCCGCCGATGACCTTATCTTACACAATGTGTTGATTTGTAAACTTTCGAGTGTACAGTCTCTCAACTGTCACGCGTCTACGATGAATTATTACTCGTCTGAACCGGGTTCAACGATTGAAGGCGCCGACGTGGGAATCACGTCATGAGCCGAGAAGAATCCCTGCAGCTGCTCAGATGCCATCTTAATAAGGATATCGTTATTCGTACGCTTCGCGTCTGCGTAAGCGTCAATGAGGGTCGCGAGTTGTTGCTTGGTTTCCATATTAAGTCGAGTAGTTTGGCGAAAGGCCAAATCTGTTGTAGTGATCTGGCCCTATGAGTGAATCCGTGGCTATCAAACCACCGTCAGAACAGCCGCGGTGGAAGTTGCCGTCGGAGCAATGGCGGAATCCGTGCTGACTTCGCAACGGTACTCGTATGTATCGAGACCGGTAGAATCGCTGATGTCCAGTGTGTCTGTGTCGGTACCACTGTAGATCCCCGCGTTCGAGAGAGCCACAAAGCCCGCACCGGCATCCTCTTCCCAGGAATAGGTTAGAACGGACAAGGTTTCGTTGGTCGATGCCGTAACCGTAAACTGAGCGGCAGCTGGAGCGGTAACTGTGCTGCTAGTCGGGTTTACCGAGATGGTGACAGTGGCCGCGTTGACTGTCAGAGTTGCAGCGTTGGAATTAGCGTCTGCGGCTCCACCGTCGCTACTAACCACACAGCGGTAGTCGTATGTGTTAAGTGACGTATTGGTGGTAGTGATCGTCAGAGTAGTGGTGGTTACACCGGCATAAGCGCCACCGTTTACAAGAGCTACAAAGCCAGCTCCGGCATCCTCTTCCCAAAGATAGCTCAGAGTGCCGCCATCGTTGGTGGTAGCCGCCACAGTGAAGGTAGCAGGAGTGTCACCTTCAACCACGGTATCGGCCGAAGGTTGTGTGCCGATCGTGATAAATTCGCTAGTTTGAGCAGCAAACAATTTAGCGTCAATAGCAACGGCCACGCTCACCGCGTCGGCAATGTCCATGCGGAGTTCAACCGTGCCGGCATTGTAGTTGGCGTTGAAAGTAGGGTTGGTACCGTCCCAGACGTCAGCTACTCCGGAAGCCGCGGAAAGCACGGCGCTTGTGCCGTTGTGAGCAATGGTGTGAGTTGCGACGTAAACATCAGCATTGGCATCGTCCGCAACTGTTACTGTGCAAGTCGCAGCATCGTACAGCGAGCCGTCAAACGAGAAGATGACCTCGTTAGTAAGGGGGCCGGGCCCATAATCCGCGGAAGCCACAGGTTCAATTGTGGTCCCGCCAGCCACCATTTTTCCGATGACAGTCACGGTGTCACCGGCATTATTCCCCAGGTTAGTGTTGCCCTGGACACTTAAATCTTGTTGGGCGATTACATCCTGCCGGATGTACTGATCTTGGTTAGGCATCGGAGGTTATCAAGCAGTTGCTACGATTTGGGTTTTGACATCGATATTGTTACCAGACAACGCGCTGTTGGTGATCGAAAGCACGATATTCGCGCCGCTAACAGCTGTGGTGGGGGTAGTCAAAAAAGTTCCGGGTGTCGGAGCTTGAACGCCGCTACCGGTTAGTTCACTAATACCACTAGCACCGTCATGGGTGATGTAGTGCTCGTAAAACTCAATGTCTCCTGTTACAGTATCGCGGGCTTGCACAACCACTCTAGCTGAGTTGGCCGTAGCAGTGGCCCCAACTATGACAGTAAAACTTGCGGCACTAGCAATACCAGACCCAGCTCTAGAGAAAGACGAGGAGACGTTGTTCTCTACATAAGCACCCGAAACAAATGCGTTAGTCCACTGAGCTGATGTACTACCAATATCTTGGGATCCAACCGGGGTTAAATCGGCGTCGATTGCCGTAGTGCCATAAATATAAAGATCATCGGCATGAACCTCAGCCCAGTGAAGTACACTGGTTCCAAGATCGTGCGTGGCAGAGGCAATAGGAATAAGATCCGTATCGGCCCGACCGATGAAGCTGATGGTGTCGGTGATAGCGTCGCCGAGGTCAACGTTGCCTCCAACGCTAAGTGTACCGGTGAGAGTAGCGTTTACGGTTTGAAGAGTATTGGTGCCAGAGTTCCAGACGAAGTCGGCATCAGCGCCGAGGCCGCTGCCACTATTAAACTGAATCTCGCCAGAAGAGCCAGCGGCACTTGCGCTATTACTCACCCAGGATAGGATTCCGCTGGTATTAGCAGAAAGCACAAATCCTGAGCTAGCAGGGAATGCCGTGGGGAGCGTATATGTGTTAGTGGTCGCAAGAGTCGCCGGAGCATTGAACTGAATGTACTCAGAACCACCGGCGGTTCCTTCGAAGAAACGTACGGAACCCTGGTTAGTAAGTTTTACAAGTCCGAGTTCCAGTGAGTCGTCAGTGCCGTTATAAATAACGCCGATGGAGTACTCCATCGAGCCGGCATTATTTACGGCTAGAAGATTGGTGACTGAAGGAAGCGCGTTGGGCAGTGTTAGCGTGTAGTTCGCGGCGACTACAGCTGGCGACTTCACAGCCACATGATTCGAGTCGTTAGCGTCGCCAAACTGAATGGGATTGGCGTTGCGAACGCGAATCGTGCCATCTACGTCAAGTTCAGTCGCTGGAGACGTCGTCTTAACGCCTACGCGATTATTAGTCGCGTCGACAAAGAAAGTATTGGTGTCTACCACCAAATTTCCTGACGCCGTCAGCGTCCCGCCGATTGTCAGCGCTCCGGTCTTGGTTTGGGCAGTAGAAGATGTGTTGAGAAGACCCTGCGTAAGATTCGCAAAGGAGATTTTTCTCGTATTGGTATCAGCGTCGTTGATGATGAAAACGTCATCATCCGTCGGCGTCGTGATAGCAGTTAATTGTGAAATGCGTACAGTCGCCATCAGTGTTCGGTCAAGCCAGCTTGTTCGTAACTAGGTTTTACCCGGGAAGGATGCCGCCGGACCTAGCTGGTGGCGACACACGGTCTTACCCCCGTTTCTCCAACAAGTGATTGAAGATACCTTAGGAGCTGATTAGCGCGGTCGATCTGGCTATTATCATCGAGTTCACCCTCGACGTGCGATAGCAAGAGTTTCAGATCCTGATCCGGCAGTTCGCCGAGGGCTTTCAGAACATCTTCTCCGATCATCGCTCGCGCTTCGTTTATCTCGTAGATAAACTCCTTTGGTCTGTGATCGTCAGGCGTATGATCATATGAGGAATGTATCTCATGCCACGACTCCTCACACATCAAGACCTGTTCGTGACTCAGCCCAAGTTCCTCACAGATCTCATCATATGTCGCGCCGTCCTTAAGCATCTGCCGGACTTCTTCACGAATCGGCGTGATCCACCGCGGCACTCTCACCATTCGGCTATGATCACGCAGAGCGTGTTGGATGTAGCCTCGTGCCGTATTCCAGGCAAAAGTGCTGAATTTCCATCCTAGATCCGAATTATAGCGGGTTGCTGCAACACACAGAGCGAAATACGCAACGGACTCGAGATCCTGACGTGAGAAACATCCGGTGTATCCACCCGTCATCGACTTCGCGCTATGGGCCAGTCGACCGGCGATCCAGCGGTGCTCCTCAACCAATTTACGCTGCTCCTTTGTCAGAGGCGGATACTTCTTTCGTCGATCCCTACGACGACTCGGAAGCTTATCACCAGGCTGTAAACCGAGATTCTTATTCAAGAGATTCCACCTAGCCTTCGCAAGCCGCGCATTCGCTGACCGAGTTTGATTGTGTTGCGGCATGATATTTTGTCATGTAGTCTTCATAGCCGCCTATGTGCTCTCCATCAATCCATAATTGGGGCACGGTGGTGTACGGGAACTCCTCAACGATTGACCGATCAATCTCATGAAATGTGATCCCGTCCGCTCTCAATTGGGCTTTAAGCTTCGCGCAGGAAGGACATGCCTGTTTGGATATTATCTTGGCTCGAGGAGAAGATAGATCTTTTTTCGCTACAAGCGAGGTGCTACGCAGATAGTATAAGGACTTCACGTCATTTTTCCAGGCGGATAGGTGAAGCCGGACTAGTTCCTCGGCGTCGATCTCCGGATCAATGAACAGGTTGAGAGACTGCGCTTGACAGATGAACGGTGTACGTTCAGCCGCTTGCCGAATAATCTCAAATTGGCTAATCTCTCGGGCTGTCTTAAATACTTCTTTCTCGTGATCGGTCAGACAGTCGAGTTGTTGGACTGAGCCCCGTTCGGCGAGGATGTAGTCCCACACAGACTCCTTGATTCCCTTCTGACAGAAAAGAGCCTCCAGAACCGGATTCTTGCGAACAAAGGTTCCTTTCGCCTGTTTAGCCACAAAGTAGTTAGCGTCGATCGGTTCAATACCTTGTGAGAAAGCCCCACTGATCACGGAGTTCGTTCTGGTTGGCGCTATAGCCAGCCGGTGAGTGTGACGAAGTCCGGTACCTTCGCACCACTCAGGCTCACCACACTCCTTTGCTAATTTACGTGAAGCGTCCTTAGCCTGCTGACTGATCACGCTGTGAACTTCTTTGTTTAAGTCCCGAGCGGCTTCTGAAGCGAAAGGCAGACCACGCTTCTGGTAGAGCAAGTGCAATCCCATCGTCCCCAGGCCAAGTGCCCTGGACTTTTTGGCGAATCTTACAGCCCTGCCCATGCTTGGGATACGGCTCGCCTTGTGGATGAAATCCTCCACTACTGCGTCTAAGAAATAGATCGACAGCTCCGGGACTGTCAGAGAGGATGTACCACGCCAATCCCGCCATTCGTCGTATTTTGCAAGGTTAAGAGAGGAGAGAACATACACGAAGGTGTGATCGTCGTCCGTGTGCAGTGTGATCTCTGAACAGAGGTTCGAGGTTTTTACTTCGAGCCCGCGTTGTTTATAGCAGTCTGGATTTTGTCGGTTGACATTGTCGATGAAGACCAAGTAAGGCGAGCCGCTAATCAAACGAATTTTTAGCACTTCGCCGAAAAGTTCCTGCTTCTTCTTATCTCCAGCCAGCATACTTTCGACCCACTTGTCAGTCACGGTCAGACCGATGTTTGAGTCGATGAAGCGCCGAGGATCTCCCTTTGAGTGGTCTTTGGCTTGCAGAAGTTCGGGGACGTCCGGATGGTCTATCGGAAGGTATATAGCAAACGAGCCCCGCCGCACTCCGCCTTGGGAGACGACTCGGGAGGCTAAGTCATATTGCTGAGCCCAGGGAACGATGCCCGTAGACTTACCACCCGAACTGATCGGACTGCTGCTTGGACGAACATCCCCGAGATAAACACCCACCCCACCACCATTCTTGGAGAGCTGTGCTACCTCTTTGAGGTGCGAATAGATCGAATTGACACTATCCCCGACATGAACCGAGTAGCACGAGATGGGAAGACCCCGACTTGTGCCAAAATTGGATGCGACCGGCGTAGCAGGACCCAACCACCCTCGCCAAAAGATCTCAAAGAGATCCTCCTCAATATCAGGTCGACTAAGGATCTTCGCCGCGTATGAAGAAAGCCGGCGGTGCATGCCTCGAGGAGTTTCTCCTTGTAGCAAGTAACCTCGTGAAAGGGTCTCTAAGCCCTCTTTATTCAACCACTCAGGAACTTGTACTTCGGTCACTTTAGGCTTAAGTCCAATGTTTTCCAATTAACTCTTTCAAATGTTTGCTCAGGCCTTGACACGTACATGCTACCTTCTTTCTGTAACGCAAAGAAGTCGTTAGAGACCTGCCCGGTGAGCACGGGCTCAAACCACCTTCTTATATTATCTGATTTCAGCTTGTCGTATTCAAAAATGTAGTCAAGTCCTAGTACACGTAGCCGATCATTAGCCCGATGACGAAGATAGTGCCAAAGGCATTCCCGGTCAATGCAACGAAGAGCGTATCCATTGAAGATCTTCTCAAGAAACGCGTCCTCGTTAGCAAGGACCGCCTTAAATCCTTCTACGACCTGACTCTTCTGCTCCGGAGTGACTCGGCCCTCAGCATTAAGTTCACGGAAGAGGGAGCAACCGCC
>CALGUT010000402.1 GCA_937920335.1 uncultured Opitutales bacterium | reverse complement strand
CGCTTGATAACGGGTTTTCGAAAGCAGACTTATTGAATTTGGTTCGAGGTATTCGTGAAGTTAATCAAACGGTGCCCATCGTTTTCTATGTTTATTTTAACCAGATATTTTCGCAAGGAGTTGAGGCCTATATGCAAGAATTTCTGGATGCGGGAGTAGATGGCCTTCTGACGCTTGATTTGCCGCCAGTGGAAGCGAATGAGTACCTTGTAACCTGTGAGAAGGTCGGTATGAAGTCCGTTTTTATAATCGCTCCCACAACCCCTGAAAGCCGAATTAAGGAAATCGCGAATTCTTCGACTGGATTTATCTATTACGTTTCGCGTGAAGGGGTGACTGGTGTACGTGATTCATTAAACGCTGATCTATCGGAAAAGGTTCGTATTATTAAGGGCAATACGGATAAGCCGGTGGTTGTCGGATTTGGAATCTCGAAGCAATCCCAGGTACGTGAGGTCGCAGAGGTCGCGGATGGGGTCGTTGTAGGCAGTGCGATTGTTAATGTTATAGCCGACCATCTGGATGATAAGGAAGCGATGCTTTCTGGCTTGAAAAACTTTGTTAAGGAACTTTCAGAAGGCGTTCTTAGTTAAGTAAAACCTTGGGTAAGCTGGGTTTCCTAAACTCCTCTTCTTCCTCAATCGGGAGAACATTGGATTTCTTATTCGATTTCTCAAATTCGTCGAGTCTCGTCAGGAATGTCGGAAAATCAAGGAGTTCCAGTTCGCCGGTTTGTGTTTCTACAATGGCGGTCAGTGATTCGACCCAATCCCCTGAGTTCATGTAATGTATTCCCTCCAGCATTTTGTCTTCGGCGGTATGGATGTGTCCGCAGATAATACCATCGCAGTTCGAGTGTTTTGCGAGACCGACCAGCGCGGCCTCAAACTTGGAGATGAAATTGACCGCCTTTTTGACTTTGGCCTTAACAGACTTACTAAGTGAGTAGTATTCTTTTCCTCTCCACGTTCGGTAATTGTTATAGAATCGATTGATTGCTAGTAACAGGTTGTAGCCTATGTCGCCAAGGTAAGCTATGATCGCGTAGTTCGATGTGATTGTGTCAAAAACGTCTCCGTGAAGAATCAGGTATTTTTTTCCGTTCGTTTCTAGAATGTGATCCTCAACAATTTTTAAGCCTTCAAAATGAATAGGCATGAACTTCCTCAGTATGTCGTCATGATTTCCTCGAAGATAAATAACTTGGGTGTTCTTCCGTTCAATCTTCTTTAGGATGATTCGTATGAATCGACTGCAGTCTTTCGACCACGTCGCCCGGCGGCGCTTCAAGCTCCACGCGTCTATAATATCCCCGTTGAGAATCAGTTTTTCGCAGTGAGTATGCTTCAAAAAATGAGAAATTTCCTTCGCTTTACTATCTCTCATTCCGAGGTGAACATCCGAAATTATGATCGTTTTATACTCCAAGGTAGTTTTCTTCATAGGGTTGTGAATAACTTGGTGATAAGTGGAAATTGTCCCGTGTTTTAGGGCTTATCAATACTGGTTATTACACGACCGTGCCTTTTAACCTGCTCGTAACATTGGAGTTCCTGTTGTAACAAAAAATGGGGAAAACCACCCATGTATGGGGTTTTCTATTACAAATATAGGGATTATTTCTAAATCCAAGGATGAGATCGTGTCTCAATAAGGTTCGCCGGAATGGCGTATTTTACCCTTAAAAATGAGCTGTGAATAAACTCTAGAAATGAGGGAAAAATTAAAGAACCGGGTGGTGTAACAACGACTTTGTAGCTTGCCAAGAAGAAGTTATTCACAACGGCATATTGCTTCTTCAACATCGGAAATATATTTATCTAGAATCGAATCCCAGCTCAACGTTTCTGCTGTCTTTCTCGCGTTGGATCGAATTGATTTCCAGCACTCGAGGTCACTGAAAATTTGTTCTGATTGTTCCAGGAAAGAAGTTGAATCATCGAACGGTGCCAGCCAACCGTTGTTTCCGTGGACAATGTATTTACCCGGTGCTGCATAGTTGTATCCGAGAACTGCCAGTCCGCTTGCCATGGCTTCGGTGACAACATTGCCGAAGGTTTCAGTTGTGCTGGGGAATAGAAACACATCACCAGAAGCGTAGTAGCGTGCGAGCTCTTCTCCTTGTTGCATGCCAGCAAAAATCAGCTCCGGGTGGGTTTTCTGAATAGACGCTCGTTCTGGGCCATCGCCCACCAACACGAATTTCATGTCTGGGCGAAGTGGTTTTACTCGTTCATAGGCCTGTACGGCGAGGGGGATGTTCTTTTCTCCGGCAAGGCGGCCAACGTATATCATGACGGGTTGGTCGGGCGTTGCATTCCATTTTCGCCTTAAATTCTCGTCCCTCTTGGTCGGTGAAAATAGTTCGGTGTCAACGCCGCGTCCCATGATCTTAAGATTCTTGAACCCTTCTGCTTTTAGCTCCTCTTTGAGATCCTCGCTGGGGACGAGTGTGAGTCTTGTATGATTGTGGAAAATTTTCATGCCGATCAAGCCGAGGCTTGTCAGCCATCCCAATCGATAGTGCTTTCCGTAAGAATGAAAGTTGGTGTGAAAGCTAGAGACAACTGGAAGCTTATGGTTTAACGCGGAGAAAAGTGCCTGCATGCCGAGCGGGCCTTCGGTGGCGATGTGCACGACATCCGGATTGAAGGCTTTCCAGTTGCAGGCGAGCTTACTGAATCCCGCTAAGCCCATTTTTAGGATATCGTATCCCGGTATGGGAATC
>CALGUT010000401.1 GCA_937920335.1 uncultured Opitutales bacterium | reverse complement strand
ATGTAGACTTTTACAGTGGGATCATATTAAAGAGTATCGGCATACCCGTTGAAATGTTTACCGTTATGTTCGCTATAGGACGAATGCCAGGTTGGATTGCAAATTGGCGAGAAATCGCTCTGGGTTCCAATCGTATTCATCGGCCCCGCCAGATTTATACAGGCAAGGTGGATCAGCACATTATCTCCGCAGAAGGATAAGTCAGCTGAGAATCAAATTTCGAAAAAGCCGGTTAGTTTAATCGGCTTTTTTCTTGGGTGGCTCGTGCATCATGTCTTCGAGTTTAAGACCGGTCAATCGAGTGAGCCCTGAAATGAGTTTCCACAAAGCAGCCATCATAATAATCGTACTTGGGATTACGATTACAGGCCAGCTAAGCGCATTCATCTTCCCCAATTCCGCGTTGAAAGCAGCGAGATCGGTACCGGGATGTGTCGTAACGATGAATCTAGCCATAAAATAGTTCAGGACTGCACTCATCATGAACGATGCAACCAGAAGCCAATTGCAGAAGGAGAATATCCGATTGAATGCTGGCCAGGTATCCGTTTCATCCAGCCTTCTATCGATAAGCGCTGTATTCAGGATTTGGGGATTATAGAGAAAAGTCTTAATCAACGGCCTCTTGGTTTTAAAGGTCACCAAAACCATAATCCCTATTACAAATGGGATCGATGCTTCTTTAACGGCCAGCCAAAAAGGGTCTACTTCGATCAAGCCAAATGTCCCGCTTAGTCCGACACTTATAAGTCCGAGAATTGAAACAAAATTCACCTGTTTCCTATTGAGCAGATCCCAAATTCCATAGCACAAAGGAAACGATAGCCCGACGATGAGAGCCACTACTGGGCCTAGTCTGTCCGGGCTGCTTAACTTCGTTAGGACCAACAATGGAACTGCTATATTGAATACTACGCTTAAAAGTAAATTCTCGCGTTTTTTCGGTGGGCCGGGAGCGATCTGATCAGTCATGAAAGCGACAGTGGGATTGGCTAAAAGACTTGGCAACTTCAATAAGAGCGGTGTTGATAGGAGGGTTGAACGTGGCTTTTGCCCGATCAATAATATGTCATGCTAACACGTATATGAAAGAGAAACGTCATTCGCCATTGAATCGGGTTCTAGGTCAATTGGATCATTTGGATGAGACCAATCTGCAGAATTTGATTAATCGGTTGGCTCAGGAAAGAGCCCTATTTGAAGGGATCTTCAATACGGTCCGGGAAGGTATACTGGTCGTTTCCAGGGAGGGTGTTGTTGAGTATACAAATTCTGAAGGCATGAAAATCGTTGGGCTGAAGGATTCGGATATTGGAACGGCGATCTTATGGAAATGGCTTCCCGACTTGGCACCTGTGATTGATATGGATGGTGAAGAGCCAGAGTTTGCGGAACAAGCTTCAGTCAATCGCGAGATTGAGATGACGTATCCAGATCATCGTTTCGTGCGCGTGTATATGGTGCCCTTTGAAGGATTTGAGGATATGGATCCTCACTTCGTGGTCATTCTTTCAGACATTACAAAAGAGGTGATGTCGACGGAGGAGAAGATTGAGTCCGAAAAGGTATCTTCAATCTTTCTGCTTGCTGCAGGAGTAGCTCACGAACTGGGGAATCCTCTTAACTCCCTGACGATCCATCTTCAGCTCATGCAACGTCAATTGGATCAGATCGAAGATAAGAAAGTCCGTTCAAAGATGGAGCGATCTCTCACGATTTGTTTGGGAGAAGTAGAGCGACAAGATGGTATTATTACACATTTTCTTGAAGCGATAAGACCTTCACCGCCTGACTTTAGAGATACCAATCTGACAGAGGTGTTAGAATCTGTTCTCCAGGTTCAGGAACAGGAATTGCAGAATTCAAAAGTGACGGTGGAGATGGAAATCGGAGACGAAGCTCCGATCATTGCGGGTGATATGAATCAGATGAAACAAGTGTTCTTCAACATCATCAAAAATGCACGTGAGGCGATGCAAGAAGGAGGTACTCTCCAGATCCAGACGCGATCGGATGACGACTATTTTTATGTGGTGATCGCGGACACAGGGCAGGGGATCGACAAAGAGGACTTAGCGAGTGTCTTTCAGCCCTACTATTCGACCAAGGATTCTGGCAGCGGCCTTGGGTTGATGATCGTGAATCGAATTCTTCGGGATCACGGTGGTCAAGTAGGCATTGACAGCAAACCGGGCGTCGGCACCGTAATTTCTTTAAAGTTTCCTAAAAAACATCGACGAGTTCGGCTCCTACCGCAGACCTGAATCCAGACGTCTCTCGATCAATTAAGTACCCATCATGCCCGCTTCCATACTCATTGTTGATGACGAAAAGCACACCCGGGAAGGCCTGCAGTTTGCTCTTGAGGATACATACGATGTCTATCTCGCAAGCGATGCGGATCAGGCCTTTAATTTAATGGATAGTGAGCCTTTCGATGTTGTGCTTACGGATCTACGGATGTCGGGGAAGTCAGGGCTGAAGGTGATTGATCGTGCGTTAACGCTTTCGAAGAAGCCCGTGTGTATTATGATGACAGCTTACGGGAATGTGGAAACCGCCGTCGAAGCGATGAAGCGTGGAGCGTTTGATTTTCTTACTAAGCCTGTTAATCTTGAGCGTCTCGAAATTCTAATCAAACGAGCGCTCAATTCCAGGAAATTGGCGGTCGAAAACGTTGAACTTCATCAACGGCTTGATACCAAGTTCAGTTTCAAGGGCATAATAGGAAATTCTTCGGCGTTGGCGGCAGTCATTGATCGCGTCAAGCTGGTGGCTCCGTCTAAAGCCACGGTGCTTTTGGAAGGTGAGACGGGAACTGGTAAAGAACTGATCGCTCAAGCGATCCATCAAAATAGTGATCGATCAAGGAAACCTTTTATTGCCGTAAATTGCGCTGCCTTAGCTGCGAACCTACTTGAAAGCGAGTTATTCGGGCACGAGAAAGGAGCATTTACTGGAGCAATTGAAAAGCGTGTTGGCCGATTCGAGGCATCACATGATGGCACGCTTTTCTTGGATGAGATTGGAGAGATCGATGCATCGACTCAGATCAAATTACTTCGCTTTCTGGAGACTAAGACTTTCGAAAGGGTTGGCAGCATTAAACCGATCTCCGTAGATGTGCGTCTGGTATGTGCGACGAATCAGCACCTTCAGGAAATGGTAGAGAAGGGCGATTTTCGGGAAGACCTGTATTACCGATTGAATGTAGTCTCGATTTACCTACCGCCGCTACGTGAACGTAAGGATGATATACCTCTTCTACTAAATCATTTTCTCAAATTCTATGCGGATGACAATGGGGTTCCGTTGCCTCAATTAGATTCTACCGCAGTCAATGTTCTCCGAAATTATCGTTGGCCTGGAAACATTCGTGAGCTTAGGAATTTTGCCGAAAATACAGCGGTGCTTCATCGAGGTGGAATCATCACCGAGTATGATCTTGATAGCCGCTTTAGGGAGGGAACTCCTGTGAACCTTCCCTCTGAAGGTGTGCAATCGAATTTGTCTGTGGAAGAGAATGAAAAGCATTTACTTAGAAAGGCTTTGACTCAGGCGAAAGGAAACCGAACGAAAGCGGCTGAACTAATGGGTATTTCACGCCGAACACTTCACAGGAAGCTTATTCAATGGCCAGAATTGGATACTACCGGAAAGGCAGGTATTTAATGCCTCAAAATGGTTCTCGCATTTTGATCTGTATCCTATTCTTCGGTTGGATCAGTATACCTGCTGTGCGATCCGAGACTGTTCGAGTCGTCGGTAGCGATAGCGTTGGGCGTATCTTGAATCTTGAGTCAAGTGAAGTTGTTGAGTCTCTGACTGTGAGTTATCAAATGTCCGGTAGTCTGGCTGGGTTGATCAAATTGAGAGAAGGCTATGCGGATGTCGCGTTCGTTCTGCAGACGAATGAAGGGCATCCGGTTATGGATGGGCTCAATGTGATCCCCCTTGGATATTGGAGCTTGTTTTTGGTGGTACATGAGGACAATCCGCTGATTGAGGTTTCTATGAAAGAGGTACAACAGCTCTTTGAGAAAACAAATGACGGTTTAAAATCTGAATGGGGAACGCTACTTCCTGATGATCCGAAGTGGAATAATCGGTCGATCTTTTTCACGGTAGATGTTGAGACGGAGGATCCGTCTTACCCATTATTTGTGGAGGAGTTCTTCGGAGGAGAACGCCCCCAGAAGCTGTCGTCTTTTGGAGATAAATTGGATAATCCTTATCTGGCTGGCCCCTCTAATTTGTTAATCATGTCGCGTCTCCCGGAGCTCGGAAAGGGGCTTAGGACGGTTGCATTGATTGAGGATGGAAAAGAATTCGGGTATCCGCCAACTTCGGAAAATCTGCATTTTGGAGACTATCCTTTGCGGGCGAGTTTGTATATGGTCGTTCCTGAGGTGAAGTCGGAAGAAGTGCGGGCTTATGTGCGTTATTTCTGGGGCTCAGGTCGCTTGAATTCCCTGTATGCATCGGGCCTGATACCTGTTCCGGAAAACGTCCAAAATCAGGCGCTTTTAGAGTTTGACTTGGAATTTTAATTTTCTCTTACTCTGCAACTTCTTTTTTGCGGGCGTAGCTCAGTTGGTAGAGCACAACCTTGCCAAGGTTGGGGTCGTGAGTTCGAATCTCATCGCCCGCTCCATTTCCCGAGATTGGAGTAACCGCAATTAGAGAAGTTTAGAAACTCTACCTATTCGTAGAGTTTTTTTATGACTCGAATTGTTTAATTCCTAGAAATGGTTAGCGTTCACGCTTCCTCAATGATCCTTTTCTTCTAGCATTCTGATTTTCTAATGGAATCTTTTCTCCACGCGTTCCTGCCGGAACAGTCTACCGTTATCCTTTTTGTCATTCTAGCGGTGATGCTATTCATTTTAGCAAAGGGCGCTGACTCCTTGGTAGACAAGGCTGTCGAGATTTCTCATACAGCTGGAATACCCAAAGCACTTATTGGAGCAACGGTGGTGAGCCTGGGGACAACACTTCCTGAAGCTTCGGTGTCAGTTATGGCAGCTGTAGATGGAAATCCGGGCCTCGCGCTGGGGAATGCAGTGGGTTCGATCATTTGTGATACAGGGTTGATTCTCGGAATTGGGGCGCTCATCAAACCTCTTCCTCTAGACCGTCGAGTTGTAAACCGGCAAGGGTGGATTCAGTTGGGATCAGGAGTTCTTCTGATTTTGTTTTGTATCCCCTTTTCCAATCTTAATCGGATTTTCGATGTGGGTGGGAATCTCCCGCAGTTCGGTGGTTTCATTTTCCTTCTTTTGCTAGCGGTTTATTTTTATTGGAGTTATCGGGCTGCCATGAAGACCGAGAATAAGGAAGTTGCTGATCATGAGAAGCCATTGAGTTGGAAGACCGTATTGAAGGATCTTCTAATCATGGGGGTCGCTATTGCAGTGGTTATACTGTCATCAAAGGTTTTGATAATCTGCGCCGAAGAGTTAGCTTACCGATTAAATGTTCCCGAGAGCGTTATTGCCGCTTCTCTGGTGGCATTCGGAACGTCACTTCCAGAGTTGGTAACCGTGCTAAGTTCGATCCGTAAAGGGCAGGGCGAGCTTGCGATCGGCAATATTATAGGTGCCGATATTTTGAATGTGCTATTTGTTGCCGGAGCGGCTGCTGCCGTGACACCGGCAGGGTTGAGTGTGCCTAAGGATTTCTTCACGATTCATTTTCCCGTAATGATTTTGCTGCTCATTGTATTCCGAGTAGGAATTGTCGTTTGCAAGACTCAGCTGAACCGGATCTTTGGGGGCATACTACTGGGAATCTATCTTGGCTTTCTTGTAGCGAACTACTTGATCTGATCGAAAGGATTCCGCCTCAAAAGAAAAAACGTAGCCGATGTTGGCTACGTTTTCGAAATTTAATCCTTTGTGAGAAGATTAGGATTTGCGTAACTCCCGTCTGCGAACGAGGACCATGATTCCTAGGAACGTTGCTCCGATTACACCGTAGACTGATGGGTCGAGTGATTGAGTTGCGAATAGATTGCTGCCATTCTCCAATGTTGAACCTATGAGTCCATTAGTTCCGAGAGAGAGGATCGTGGTGAGTGTGAAGATGGTTTTCATAAAATATGTTTGTTAGTTCTTACAATTAATTTACAAATGACAATTAAGAGAAAAAACTACAAGGTAATATGAAAACACTTAAATTAAAATATATTTTCACTCGCGTGTGTTGTGGTTGAAAACCGGTTGGCTGAGCATCCAAGGCTAACGTTGGGCTTTGGCGCGCAAATTTTGCAGTACAGAGCAGCCTTAACCTGATTCAATAAGTAGGGGTTTTTCGAATCGATGCGGTAGGCGCGTAAAGCCGCCTTTGCTGTATTTGCCTTTTCTTAAGCGTACAGCTCGGTCGGGAAATCAGATTCCAGACCTTTCTTTGTCAATGTGTCTGTCGAGTAGCGGAATATTTTTCCTTCGAAATTGCGGAGAACGATCTCATCATCATTAATACACTCTACGTAGTCCGGGTTGATCGGTATTTTTCCCCCGCCTTGAGGCGCGTCGATCACATACTGGGGAATCGCATATCCCGTGGTATGACCTCTTAAGCCCTGAATGATTTCGATTCCTTTCTTAATATCTACTTTGAAGTGACTACTTCCAGTAATCGCATCCAACTGATAAAGGTAATAGGGGCGAACTCTCATCTGCAACAATCGGTGAACGAGGTCTTTCATCGTATCAATATCGTCATTGATTCCCTTTAATAACACGGACTGGTTCCCAAGCGGCACACCTGCTCTAGCTAGTCTTCCCGTTGCTTCTTTTAACTCCTCAGTGCATTCCGTTGGATGATTCACATGTATGCTCATCCAAAGTGGTTCGTGTTTTAGGAAAATCTCGCATAGCTCCGGTGTGATTCTTTGAGGGAGAAAAACGGGGACCCGCGATCCGATCCTGACGAACTCAATGTGGTCGATGGCTTTTAACCGACCTAGCAAGTAATCAATCTTTTTGTCGGATAAAAGAAGGGGATCTCCGCCGCTGATGAGGACATCCCGGATTTCAGGAGTTTTTTCCAGGTACTCGAACGCTTGTTCAATTTGTGGATGAAAGTCGTAGCCTTGGCTGTTACTGACGAGTCTGCTTCGGGTGCAGTAGCGGCAATAGGCCGCGCAGCGATCTGTCACCAAGAATAGCGCCCGATCAGGATAGCGGTGCACCAATCCAGGAACGACCAGGTGGCTATCCTCTGCAAGGGGGTCCAATGTCTCCCAAGGCGCGACCGTCATTTCATTCTTTCGAGGAATGAGCTGTTTGCGAATTGGACAGTCCTTGTCTTCGCGGTCGATGAGATTGAAAAAATACGGCGTTATGGCCAAGGCCAGCTTCTTGTTGGCGTAATCGCAACCTCCCTGTTCCTCCTCTGTCAGAGTCATGTAGGATTCAAGCTGGTCCTTAGAGGTTAAGCGGTTTCTAAGTTGCCAGCCCCAGTTGTTCCATTGGTCTGACGGAGTATCCACCCATAGACCCTGTCCAGAAAACCAGGATTTCGATCGTTTGTTGTGAGCCATATTCAAGGAAATGTATTTGTTTACAGAGGCTGAGCATGCCGTCTTAAA
>CALGUT010000400.1 GCA_937920335.1 uncultured Opitutales bacterium | reverse complement strand
ATAAGAGGTGCTTCATAGCAAAAAGCAATACCCTCAATCGAGTAGATGCAAACTCTTTGAATCTTCGAAACCGACAAAGCAGTAAAATCGAAACCAAGCTTTTAGAGTCTATAGTCTCGTCAGCCTGCTGCCGCAGAATGAGTTCTTGTCTAATCGAGAACCAAGTCCTACCCTCTTTATGTTCTCAATTAAATCACTATGAGCTGTCCCAAATATAACCGCCGTAAATTCTTAAAACTAGGAGCCGGTGCGATGGCCCTGACTCCCTACATGATGAATCGTCTTCAGGGTGATTTCACAAGGCCACTCGCTAATCTGGTCAAATCCCAGTCCACAGCTGGACACCTGAAAAACGCGAACGTAGCCATCGTTCCATGCTACAATTACGGAGCTGAGGTACATCCGGCCATGAAGCAGATGTTCGACCTGCTCGGCGGAATCAAAAACCTGGTGAGCAATAAAACGGTCACAGTAAAACTCAATATGACGACCGCCGACTGGACGAACAAATTCCAGGGTCACTATGCAGGCGAAACCTTCATGTCCCACCCGGACACCGCTTTGGCACTACTCACACTGCTTACGGCTGCCGGTGCTCGTCGAGTGCGCTTTGTGGAGTCTTCCCCTCTCAGAGAAAAACTCGATTCGATTCTCAGTCGCGGTGACTGGAACATACGAGAGTTCAAAGCAGCCGGCAAAAAAGTCGAATTCGAAAATACACGTAACCTCGGGTCGAACAAGCGGTACTCGGAATTCAAAATTGATCAGGGGGGTTACATCTTTAACTCGCTTCAATTAAACCAGGCTTACGAAGACACCGATGTAATGATCTCACTCTGCAAGTTGAAAGATCACATCACGGCTGGCGTCACCCTTTCCATGAAGAACATGTTCGGGATCACGCCGAACTCGCTCTACGGACGGGAGTCAGGCGAACGTGCCATTGGTCACCGTGCGCCTCTCCATGCCCTAACTGAGTACGACCACTACGAACTCCCTGGTATCAAAAAGGATCAACGGCAGTATGGAGATCCCGGGTACAGTGTCCCGAATATCATCGCTGACATCGCTGCCGCACGACCCATTCACATAAGTATTATTGACGGTATCACCTCCGTCAGCGGTGGAGAAATCCCCAACACTGCCAAGAATGGTCGACCTCAGGTTCAGTTTACTGCTCCGGGCGTCCTGATCGGTGGATTTAACCCTGTGTCAACCGACGCAGTCGGCATGGCAGTCATGGGCTATGACGACCCACGGGCCGAGCGCGGATCCTGGCCATTTGAGAAGTGCGACAATCATATCTTGCTCGCTGAACAGGCCGGACTCGGCATAGCAGATCTTGCTCAAATTGACGTACGAGGTATGACCATCAACGAAGCGGTGTATCCTTACTAAAACCTATTTAGCGGCGGTTTGTAGTGTAATAGAGCCAAACCTGTTGCTTGATCCATGCAGCATCCTCATCCTTGGCGAATTCAGCTGGTCCCGTGGATGGAATCGTCCAATCTTTGGAAAGCTCACGAAAATCACTCTGCCGGGGATCGTTGCCGGTGAGGTAAGTATATAGCATACAGGAACTCGAATAACGAGCTAGCGGGTTACCGTGAGCTGAGTCGAAGTACCAGTCATCCACACCGTAGCGGCGAGTCGCGTCAAGCCAGAGGAATACTGCGGGCACCAGTGTCACTGCGTGTCTGTTGCCATCAATCTCCATCGCTTCCAAATCTGCATGAAATCGTTGGTAAATTTGAGCGATGCCCAACTTGATATCAGGAAACTCATGGAGTCCCGGGTGCATATAAAGCACGGTTTGGGCCCCCGATCGAACGATGGTGCGATGAAGTTTCCCCAGCGCCGCCAAGTTCTGCTCATAGGGAATAGCCTCTCCTCGATTGGCGTTTTCCGGAAGCGCTACCCAATCAGGAAGTAAGTATCCATTGCGCCGACCTTCCAGAATCACAAAATCGAACTCGCCGTTTCGTATAAGCGCATGAATGCCTTCATCTGCTGCGACCTCTGGTAGGTTTAGTGGAATCCGGCCGTAGTTTAAAAACTCAATACCATGCGTATTTTCGGGCTCTTTGAATTGACTGAAAGCCTCGTAGTTAAGACCCGCCCCGTGACAGAAACCTTCGAACGTCTGAGTGAGTCCACCTTTGTGATTGAATACACTGTTCCCAAGGAAAAGAACGCGTTTGGAATTATTCTCTTCACCTTGAGAAGAAAAAGGCACCCCAATCAAGACAAGGTAGAGGCAGACGACTAGTTGGAGTCCTCGCTTACTCACTAGTTAGGCTCTTCCAATAGATCGCCAAAGAAGATGGCATTGGTTAGCAGACGTTGTGTTCCCCACCAGAAGGCACGGAAGGTTGTATTATCCATCGCGAGGACAACAGCCCCCTGCCCTTGTTGATCGATAATCATGCTAGCCGAGCCACCAATGAGATCTAGATTCTCTTCGTTCACGTAACCCGAAATCAACGGTTCAGCCTGATAACGCACAGGCGTAGAGTAGGCGTTTTTGGAAGGTTCAAAGAACTTGTTGCTCCTCCGAAACACGGGAAGAAATTCCGAGGTGTAGCCATAACCCATGGGATGTGTGATATCCAACGAGGTACCGAATATGGCACCGCGGACTAAACGAAAGGCCGATTCATCACTGGCCTGGGCAAAAGGAAGACGTTCAACCGGTTGTGCCTCCGGAATCTCCTTTTTTTCCTTGGTCAGGTCTGCCGCTTTCTCCGCTTCTGTTTTCCGCCACTCTACTTTGGCCAGCTCCTTATCGCCAACCCATTTGATGGCACTTTCTCCCTGGGCCCACAGAACACCGCCGCCCTCCACGAAGGCTTTCAGCTTCTTCACTCCGCTCTCACTCAACGTACTCAATCCACGGGTGATTAGCACATGCGTATAATTGCGGTAATCGACCGAACCCAATCGATTGGTATCCACCATCGTAAGAGGCATTCGGATACGGGTATCCAGCATATGCCAAATTTCGCCCACGTCATTGGAGGTTATACCCGGACCCGTGGCGATGAGCACTTCCGGCTTTCTTAACACCGTGAAGTTTCTGCTCCCCAAATCGATACCACTGCTCGTGAAGCTACTGGCAACCGGATGAACGGGTACGCCTTTCGCGGCGGCCGCTCTTAGCAAAGATATCGCCGCGCCTGGGATCGCCCCATTCAATGCTTTCGCGACAAACAACGTCCCATAACCGAACGCCTGTTCCTCACCCCCCACCAACTTAACTGTCATTGGACTTTCTGCCACACGCACATTGGCCCCTGTTTCCAACAGTGCGTACAACAAAGCCGGTGACGCGCTATCACGCCAATCAACCAGATAGCCGATTTCGCTGTAGGCTAGGTCTCCGTTTCCCTTGGGCGAATGAAAATCTGCCGGGAGCGCTGTGCTGGAAACTTTCTTCACCGGTTCGCGCGAGTGTTGGAGGTTAAAGGCATACGGTAAGGTCCAAGTGGATACGTCGTAGAAAATATTCTCTTCAAACTCGGTCTGCGTATTCCATAGGGTTTGCAAGTAGGTGGTTTGTGGTTGATTCAAAGGGATCGCAATCGAGGTATTCGCAGGAAAGGTTTGTCCATCGACTTCGACGGATTCCGATAGCAGCTCAACCTCGATCTGGTGCCCTTGCAACACACGAACAAATTCACGCAAGCGCGTAGGATCCCCTTCCGCCGTCGCAAGGTAATGCCCC
>CALGUT010000399.1 GCA_937920335.1 uncultured Opitutales bacterium | reverse complement strand
GGCGGTTAAAGCAGTCCGAGTAAACAAATTATTATGCCGATTACCCTCAATCCGATCGGAGAATTCCTGGATAGAAAAGAGATCCTCATCCAAGTGCCAGAGGAGATCTTGCCTTTGGCTAAGCTTCCCAGCCCATGGACGGGCTACATTGTCTTTCTCGATAGCAAAACGATTATAGGCGTGTGTGCGTTTAAAGACATTCCCGATTCCACGAAGTGCGTAGAGATTGCTTATTACACCTTCCTTGAGTTCAAACAGCGGGGATATGGGACGGCGATGGCCCGGCAGTTAGTGGAAATTGCGAAAGCCTCCGACGAGGCTTCGTATGTAATTGCGCACACCTTACGCAAGGAAAACGCGTCCGCGCGTATCTGTCGCAGGCTCGATTTTCAGTGTGAAGGTGAGGTCGATGATCCGGAGGATGGTATCGTCTGGCGCTGGAGATTGGGGGTTTAGGCAATCTCTACGCTTTCATATCTGGAGACTTGTCAGGAAGCAATAATCTCATTTAGATTTCGCTCATGAACCGACGTCAGTTTCTCAAAACTTCTTCCGCCGTATTGGCGTTTTCCACCCTTCCAACTCTTCGCAGTTTTTCTTCCGATTTCATCGATGTTAAGAAGCGCGTGGCGCTCATTGGACCCGGTTGGTATGGAAAGCTTGATCTGTTCCGATTGATTCAGGTTGCGCCTGTTGAGGTCGTCTCGATCTGTGACGTCGATTCGGTCATGGCGAATGATGCGGCTGACCAAATTGCTGGACGTCAATTATCGGGGAAGCGTCCGCGTATTTACTCCGATTATCGGAAACTCCTCAAGGAAAAGGACTTTGATCTAGTCTTGATCGACACACCCGATCACTGGCACGCATTGCCGATGATTGAGGCAGCTCAAACCGGAGCTGACATATACGTGCAGAAACCAACCGGCGTGGATGTGGTGGAAGGGCAGGCTATGTTGGCGGCCGCTCGAAAATACGGAAACGTGGTTCAGGTTGGCACTCAGCGACGCAGTACACCGCACCTGATCGAAGCACGAGATCGCGTGATCAAAGAAGGGTTGCTCGGCAGCATCTCGCATGCGGATATCTGCTGTTATTATCATATGCGTCGTCGTCAAACGATTATGGAAGCTCCCGATATACCGGCACCCATGAATCTGGATTGGGATATGTGGACCGGGCCGGCTCCCATGCAATCGTTCAACAAGATTATTCACCCAGGTGGATGGCGGGCTTACATGGAATATGGTAATGGGATCGTCGGAGATATGTGCGTTCATATGCTGGACATGATCCGCTGGATGCTCGATTTGGGTATGCCCTCGACGATTAGTTCAACAGGTGGAATCTACATGGATAAAGCGAGCCGTGCCAATATTTCGGATACGCAGTCTGCGATCTTCGGGTTCCCTGAAATGAATGTGGTATGGAATCACCGTAGCTGGGGAGAAGCGCCCGACAAAGAATACCCGTGGTCGGGGATTATCTATGGCGACAAAGGCACTTTGAAGCTCAGTGTGCACAAATACGAATTTATACCTCACAAGTCGAAAACTGCGACTCTGAGTGGAACACCGCTGTTTGAGTATGAACAATATCCCATAGACCGCACGGAGAAGCGCTTGGAGAAGCATGTGGCTTCGGCGGTTCGCTGGCACATGTTGGATCTATTGAGGAACATGGAAAGTCGAGGTAGACCGGTGGCAGATATCAAGGAAGGTGTGATTTCGAGTAACGCCTGCATTTTGGCAAATATGTCTATGCAGCTAGGCCGCTCGCTAGAATGGGATCCGGTAGCGGGTTTGGTGAAGAATGATGATGAGGCGAATGCCCTGTTAGCGCGGCCTTATCGAGCCCCTTGGGTGCATCCTGATCCGGCAAAGGTATAGGGCGCGCCCGAATCAAAGGATTGAAGTTTTAACGATCTTCTGATCGAGTAACAGGTTCGTGAGAGTTAACACCCCATTGTTACTAGGACTTATGGCTAGTCTATTGCTTGGACTGTCGTTATCGATTCGAGCACAGGATCATTTCGAAGCTATTGATGTGGAGCTTAAAGACCGAGCGGTCTTTATGCAGCTACCTGAAGGCGTACGGCGGGTTCGGCTCCAGATTCGGAATGAGGATGGGGTGCTGGAGACCTGCACGATCGCGCACCTCGAAGGAACCGAAGGTTATTTGAAGTTGCGACTCCCCGATGGAGTTTCTGAAACAGACGTGCTTGTTGCGGTTAGTTGGACGGATCCGTTCCCGTTTTCGTTTTATCAGGGAAAGTCCGACTTTGGTCTCTCAGATTCAGCAACTGCTGACCCCAGTGCAAGGACGAGTGGTCCGGATAGTTTTGAAGATTCTGGGGCAGCCGATCCGGCGGTGGAAGAATCGGATATTTGGAAATGGCGTGGCGAAGTATTATATTTCTTTAATCAGTATCGCGGACTTCAGGTTCTGGATGTAAGGGATCCGGCGGCGCCGAGGAAGTTGGCGAGTTTGCGAGTGCCATCGAGCGGGGAGCAGCTTTACCTCCATCCGTCAGAGGATGTGGTCGTGTTACTCACCTATGATTATCAATCGGGGAACGGAGAGGTATTGTTGGTTGAACATACTGAGTCTGATGAATTGGTAGAAAGATCTTCCTATGCCGTTCCAGGCTACATCGTCGAATCACGGATGGTAGGGTCGATATTATACGTTGTGTCACGCCAAGGCTGGGAGGAAATCGTGGTGGATGAGGAAACAGGTATCGAACATCAGAGGTGGCAAACGGGGATGGTCGTCAGTAAGCTCGACCTGACGGATCCGTTGAATCCTGTATCAAGTGATCGACTATCATTAAAGAGCGAGAAGTACGATTATTGGGGCGCTCAGGTGCAGGCGACTTCGGACGCCCTGCTGATCGCTACCAATGCGTGGGATCCATCAATCTCTCAGTCGGTTTCGACGGTGCATGTGGTGGATATTTCCGATACCGAGGTAGCTCCTGAGATCAGCAACCAGATTAAGGTGGCAGGTCAGGTGCTCAATAAATTCAATCTACAGATCAAAGCTAATATCCTGACGGTGGTTAGCCAGGTTTGGCGGGGCGGGACTGAGCGCAGGCGTTTTGCAAGTGTGGAGACCTTTGACCTTTCAGAAGGCTCAGAGGAGCTGGAGTTGATCAAACCTCTGGCTTCACTTGAGTTCGCCAATAACGAGTCGATAACGGCGAGCCGGTTTGTGGGAGATTTGCTCTATGTAGTGACATTTCTGCGGGTAGATCCTTTATTTGTTATCGACCTTTCCGATCCGGCAGCACCACGGATGTTGGGAGAATTGGAGGTTCCGGGGTTTTCCACGCATCTCGAAGTAATGGGTGAGGATGCGCTCATATCGGTGGGGATCGAGGGATCTCAGTTGGCGGTTTCGTGGTTTGATGTGGAGGATTCATCTGCCCCTTCCTTGGTCTCGCGAGTATTTGTCGGAGCGGAAGACGGATGGTCATGGACCGAGGCGAATTGGGATGAAAAGGCGTTTGGCTTTTTCCCGGAATCAGGGTGGATCCTGCTTCCGTATCAAGGCTCCGTTCCGAATGAAGGGTGGGTCAATGGTGTTCAGCTCATCGAGATTGGGAATAAGGAGCTCATTAAGCGGGGTTCGATAGAGCATGAGTTTCAGGCGCGCCGAGCTCGTGTGCTGGGAGATGCGGTCGTCTCGATCTCGGGACGATCCTTAAAAACGCTGGATATTTCTAATCCGGATGAACCAATCGCCTTGGCTGAGCTCTCATTATCTTGGCCGGTAGATATCGTTTATCGTGTAGGTGAATATTTGATACAATTGGATCGAGGCGCTAATTACGGTTATTATGGCGGGCAGGCCGCCGAACCACGATTGGTCGTGAGCTCGGAGGATGATTTGGATACGGCTTTATCCATTTTGGATCTTCCTGCAGGGCGAGTGAGCGGATCTGTTTTGGCTGGGGATTTTCTGATGATCGCTCAATCGAATTTCGAATCGAATGAGGGAGTGAAAGGAGAGTGGGAAAATATCGAAACATTTACGACAGCGGTAATTGATATTAGCGAACCACTGGACCCAGAAATTATTGGAACCGCCAGTAGCGAGCGAACGAATGATGCATTTTATTTTGGGAGCTATTGGGACTATGGAGGCACATTTCTTGAGGATGGTACGCTCGTGTGGCACCCTCAGGAAGAAAACGGCTATTTCTTTTATGATGTTGGGTTTGGTGATGCGCGAATCGGTTATCCACATGGCGGCGTATCCGGACGGGCGTATGCGGTATCGGTCGAGGATCCGACCGAACCTAGCATTCTAAGTTCAACGAATCTGTGGGAACAGTCTGATTTAGATGCTAGTGAAATGACATTCTGGCGGGAAGGAACCGTTGAGTTGGTTGGATCCAGTATTTTCTATGGCTTAAGTTCCAGTGAGAGGATCGAGCCAGATGAGGGGCCTGACAAATGGTTGAACCAGCATTGGCTGGGACAACTGGATCTTGCGGTTCCTGAAGTTCCTGTGAAGCGACAACCCGTTGAGATCCCAGGAGTGTTCGAGCACGTATGGTTGGATGACAATGCGGGCGTTGTTTTGTTCACCTCCGTGTTTCGCTCGTATTTGAAGGATGAGAGTTGGCTCGCTGAACAATCGATACAGGCGTCGGCGTTCGATGGAGTGCAAGCGTTTTTGATAGATGAGATTGTGAGCGAGACGACTTACTACGGTCCCAAGTTATTTGAAGACGCGTTTATCCTGTTGGGTGAAGTAAATTACAGTGATAGCGATGTGACGACGGAGCTGACTACTTATGAATGGTTGGATAGCGGTCGTTTTCATAAGCATCAAACTGAGCAGATTCCCGGTGCGGTTTATCAGCTGGGAGTGGTCGATGATGTACTGGTGATGCCAGCTAATGGAACGCTATCGTTTGTTGATTTTTCCGATCCAACGGCAGGTGAGAAAGCAACCGTTGTCGCTCCCAGTAGTTATTATTGGCAGGCGATCGACTTGATCGAGGTATTCGAGCGATCGATTGCCTATGTTCCACTTGGCTGGTCTGGGGTCGATCTTGTAGATTTTGGCGGTGTATTTGGTCAGTCGAATGACTCGTTGGAGCTACCATCGCTTCAAGAAGATCCGCAGGAAGAATGGACTTCCATCAGCTTGGATCTTCTGACGCTCGTTCGAGCAGAGAGTGACTGGGTAGTCGCTGGACTTGCGGTTGACGAACCATGGGCGTTTACCGCCGAGGTTGCACAAATGGATTATGCAGATTGGATGCGCCATGCCCTTAGTCTTGAATCCGATGAGGCAGTTCCCGAAGCCGCTTTGGATGCAGACGGAGACGGGCTGTCCAATGCGATAGAATATTTGACGGGTTCTCATCCCGGGGATTCAGAAGACGCGAACGCCGTCGAGAGTTTGATATATGAAACTC
>CALGUT010000398.1 GCA_937920335.1 uncultured Opitutales bacterium | reverse complement strand
GGTTCAACTATCCTTCTAATGCCAACCATGCGGATTGGAATCGCACAGATTAATACCACCGTCGGAGACATTCCGGGAAACACCGACCGAATCGTAAACGCCTATCAGAAGCTATGCCAGGAAGGCGCAGAGCTGGTGGTTTTTCCTGAGCTGGCGGTCACGGGATATCCTCCAAGGGACCTGCTATTCAAGCAGCGATTCGTTCCTGACAATGAGGATGCGCTCCTCAAAATAGCCAGTCATGCTGAAAATGTGCCACTGCTGGTCGGTTTTGTTGAAACCAACAATGCAAAAGTCGGCAGACAGTTTTTCAACTCAGCAGCCTGGTGTCGAGGCGGTCAGGTTTATAAGATCTTTCGGAAATGTCTGCTTCCCTCCTATGACGTGTTCGATGAAGACCGCTATTTCCAGCCCGCGGACGCTCCCGAATGCATTCAGTTCAAGGGTCTAAAGATCGGAGTTACCATCTGTGAGGATATATGGACTCATCCGATTGTAGAAACCCGGCATCGTTATCATAAAGACCCGCTCAAAATACTCGCTGATGAAAAGGTTGACCTCATCATTAACCTTTCTGCCAGTCCCTGGCATAACGAGAAGAATGAAATTCGCTCAACCCTCATCACAGATGCAGCCAGCCAGTGCCACTGCCCAGTCGTCTATTGCAATATGGTTGGCGGAAATGACGAGTTGATATTTGACGGCCGAAGTCTCGTAGCTAACGACCGGGGTGATATCATCTGCGCCATGGCGGCTTTTAAAGAAGATACCGTATTGGTGGATCTCGAATCGACCCACTACCAAATCTCAGACAGCTACGTCCAATCTGAGATGCGGGACATTCACGAAGCATTGGTATTAGGATTGAGGGATTACGTCCACAAATGTGGGTTCAAAAAAGCGTTGATTGGACTCAGCGGGGGCATCGATTCCGCGGTCACCGCAGTGATCGCCAAAGAAGCCCTTGGTGCGGAAAATGTGATAGGAATCAGCCTTCCATCGAGTATTTCCAGTCAACATAGTAAAGATGACGCGGAGAATTTAGCGAAGAACCTCGGTATCCAATTTCATTACCTACCGATCGCCGATGTCGTGGCTTCATCCGAAAAAACTTTGCAAAGCCTCTTTGAAGGACAGGAACGCGACGTCACGGAGGAGAACATTCAGGCAAGAGCGCGCGGCTTACTCCTCATGGCTCTCTCCAATAAATACGGAGCATTGCTGCTAACGACTGGTAACAAGAGTGAATTGGCCGTCGGTTACTGTACGCTCTATGGAGACATGTGCGGTGGACTCGCCGTTATATCAGATCTTCCGAAAACCAAGGTTTTTGATCTGGCCCGACACATCAACAGCAAGGTTGAAATTATACCCGACTCTACGATCATCAAACCCCCGTCGGCTGAACTTCGCCCCGATCAAAAGGATGAAGACAGCCTTCCTTCCTACGATATTCTGGACGCCATCTTGAAGGCTTACGTAGAGGAAGGACGCTCACGCGCAGATATCGCAGCCATGGGATTCGATCGCGCTGTAGTCGACGATATGGTTCGGAAAGTCGATTTAAACGAATACAAACGCAAACAAGCCGCTCCAGGGCTCAAAATCACTCCCCTCGCCTTCGGAGTCGGCCGGCGAATACCTATCGTTCAACGCTACATCGACTAATTTCCAGAATCGATTCCTCCTACTATGACCCACTCAAACGAACTCTTCGAACGCGCCCAAAAAATCATCCCCGGTGGTGTAAACTCACCCGTCAGAGCGTTTCGCTCGGTCGGCGGAACTCCCTTTTTCACGAAACGCGCCCAGGGCGCCAAGCTCTACACGGCCGACGATCAAGAACTGATTGATTTTGTCTGCACGTGGGGGCCTTCGATCCATGGTCATAATGATCCTACGATCAAAGCGGCGATTTCCAAGGCATTGGACTCAGGCACCAGCTTTGGAACGCCAAATCCCTACGAGGTCACCATGGCCGAGAAAATCGTTGAGATGGTTCCTTCAGTCGAAATGGTGCGTATGGTGAACAGCGGCACAGAAGCCACGATGTCAGCCATTCGCCTCGCTCGGGGATTTACCGGGCGCAATAAAATTATCAAATTTGCCGGGTGCTATCACGGGCATGTGGACTCATTGTTGGTTCAAGCTGGTTCCGGGGCACTCACATTAGGCAACCCCGACAGCGCAGGAATCCCCCCTAGTTTTGCAGCAGAAACCATCGTTCTACCCTATAACGACCCTGAGGCACTCTCCAACGCTTTCAAACAATACGGGGACGAGTTGGCCGCTGTGATCGTTGAACCATTTCCCGCTAATGTCGGTCTGATATTCCCGCTGGAAGGATACCTGGAACACATGCGCAGCTTGTGCACCGAGCATGGCACGGTCCTAATATTTGATGAAGTGATGACCGGTTTCAGAGTAGCCCCGGGAGGCGTACAGGAAAAAACAGGCGTCATGCCTGACCTTACGGCTCTAGGAAAAATCATTGGAGGGGGCCTTCCAGTCGGAGCTTTTGGCGGAAAGACCGAGATCATGCATTCCATAGCACCGCTCGGTCCGGTTTATCAGGCAGGCACCTTGAGTGGGAACCCTCTTGCGATGGCCGCTGGAATCGCGGCGCTCGAGAAGTTGACATCGGAAGATCCGTATCCTCGCCTCAACGAATTTGGTGAGCAAATACGAAATGCCCTGATAAGCGCTGCCAAAGAAAAAGGAATCCCACTTCAAGTACCTCAAACCGGGAGTATGTTTTGTATGTATTTCTCCGAGACACCGGTTACAAATTACGAAGAAGCAACCGCTAGTAAAACTGAGCATTTCAAAACCATCTTTCACCACGTATTGGGAAAAGGCGTTTATCTACCACCTTCAGCCTACGAAACCTGTTTTATTTCTTCGGCTCATGAAGGAGATGCGATCAATATGGCTTGCGATGTGCTGACCGAGGCTATTAAACATCTCTAAACTAACTGCAGTGGACAAACGCACTGAACAACTCCTCCTTTTTGATCTTCCAAACCCTCTGGCTAAAACAGTGGGAGGTAATTTTTTTGTCGAATTGCCCGAGAAGCCCGGTGTCTACCACTTTAGAGCCGAAGACGATAAGATTCTCTACATTGGTAAAGCTAAGAATCTGAAACAACGCGTCAGTTCATACCGCAGTATCAAAGCTGAAAGAGCGGACAAGCGACTGGTCAGACTTGTAAATGCAACCCAGTCGATCACCTTTAAAACCTGTCACTCCGAGAAAGCCGCTCTCAAACTTGAGAACAAGCTGATACGAAAGTACAACCCTCGCTACAATCGGGCACAGGTCTATCCATTTAAAAACCCCTACGTAATCTGTCGCTATGAAGGAGATCGATTTTCCATACGCAGACATTCAGGTGAGGGAACTCCTCAGGTCAAAGGCGACGAACTCTTATTTGGTTCATTTCCAGCAGGGTTAACTCCTCGAGCACTTCGTGCCTGGCAACGGTTGTTACTCGTGACTCAATCTCGTTCGAAAAGTGGGTTTTCACTTCCGGACAATGTCATGGAGAATCAGTATTACAAACAGCTCACGCTCGCGTTCGGTCGGGGTCGCTTCAATCACTGGTTGCAGAAACACTTTCTCTCCTACTTGGAAGGAAAACATCGCTGGGCTCTTTGGGCTCTTTCCGGTCCCTTGATGTTCAATCTGATTCGGATGGACAAGTCCCTCCGGATACTCTGCTGGCAAGATTGGAAATACGCCTTCCACTTTTTCGCAGCCGGCCCTCGCAGAAACAGAAAACTCAATCAAAGCAAAGGAATCGAACTATCCCAGCCAATCAGTCAGGACACTGTTTCCGACTGGCTAATAGATCGTCGACTTTCGTCGCTCGGATAGTCCCAGCCGACTATTGGGTTTGCTTTTTAGAAGGAAGCCGTTCGCTGACATTCATCCAGTAGCGTACGGCAAACACCATGATTCCGATCGGACCCAGTATCCAGATCAGCAACAAAGATAATTTCCCGGACCTGCCGCTGCCCTCGGTCGTACGATTCAAAATCATTCCGCAAAACAGGTCCAGTATCATGCGATGGGACCAAAGCGCCATAAACAGAAATGGATGGTTCCAGAAGCTGCGAATACCTTTCATCGTGGTCTCTGGTATATTCGGCGTCGATGTCACCGTAAACAAAAGATAGATGCAGTAGAGGTAGAGACCTCCAAGCAGCGGCGGGATCAACCAGGGATGACACAAGTTTTTCGCCCAATTTCGGTGACCAAACGCAATCATCACGATCCAGAACGGAGCCGTTGAGGCAGTGATGATCCAAAACAAAAAGTTCAACCGTTCTTGACCAAAGTACTCTACAATCCAAATCGGCATTGAGCAGGAGTGAGAAGATAGAAGTCAGAAGAGAGAAGGAAAAAAGTAAATTTCCCAATCTTGACACTGAACATATAACCACTGCATATTTTATCACTATGGACGAGCTTACCTTACGCCAACAGGAAATTCTGGGATTCCTACAGGTCTTTTCTCAGGAACGGGGCTTTTGGCCCAGCATTCGCGAGATTCGCGATCATTTCGGTTTTAACAGTACCAACGCAGTAGTTGGCCATCTCCGAGCCTTGGAAAACAAGGGCTATATAACCCGAATCGCCGGCCAAGCCCGCACCTATCGTATTACCTACGAGACTTCAGAAGAATCGCCCAAAGAATCACTTGAGGTGATCGATATGCCAGTTTATGGAAATATCGCTGCGGGATATCCAGACGGAATCGAACAAGGGGACGCTATTGATCGTATTCAGGTCGACATTAACACCGCAGGTATTCGACGCTCAAGACGTTCCTTTGCTTTAAAGGTTCGGGGGGAAAGTATGATTGATGCCGGCATCCACGACGGCGACATGGTCATTATTGAGCCGGCTCTCCCGAATGATGGCGATATAGTAGCCGCCTTGATAGACGGAGCCACTACGCTAAAACGTTTCATAAAACCAAATAGCGCGCCTCCCTATCTAAAAGCAGAAAACGTAAACTATCCAGATCTGCATCCCGTATCTGAACTCGTGATACAGGGAATCGCACGATCGATAGTCCGTAAATTGTAAGAGAATTAAGACACATTCTCAGTTCCCAAGGGGGACACATTTGCGTAAATAAAGAGCAAACTGCCACTGAAGGATCACTAAAAGCTATCTAGTTGACCAGAAAAATTAAATCTAGAGGATGAATTCTCCTGGCAGCTATGAAAAAATTCTTTTGCTTTATCCATCTAAGAAAAACAGCTGGAACGACCTTTGCGTTCTTATTGAGACGGAACTTCAGAACCGGATACTTACATATAGCGCATAATCTTTTCGAAGGAAAATTAGATCCGATCTACATACGAGAAACTCTGGATCGTGAGACACACCTAAGAGCCATTCATAGCCATCGCCTCACTGGAG
>CALGUT010000397.1 GCA_937920335.1 uncultured Opitutales bacterium | reverse complement strand
CTTAAAACCAATCGGACTAACTTACTAAACGGTCCACTTGCAGGGGGCTGGCCACCGCAACTGGATAGTAATGGCTGCCAACATTTACATCCATTTCAAGGTCTGCCCGATATACGAATACTTCACCGAAATGGTTAAAGGAACCTTCTAAGGTCACCACTCGATGCCCCTCAGATATGCGTATTTCTCTGTCTTTTTTTGACACGTTTCCCAGGGATCCCGAACCAGCTACCGCACCGTCAATACTCCGTACCTTGACCAAGCCGTTCATTTGAACGTCTTCACCATCCAGAATAGCTGCTGGATTATAGATTTTGAGAAATCCCGAATTAGCGGTCGTCAATTGCCCTTCATTCATCGAGCTTTCACAGCCTTGAATTGACAAAATCATGGCTAGTAATCCACACATCAATACCGTTGATTTCACGACCTAAAGTTAATTCAAGAAACGAACATATTCAAGTCAACATCCCCATAACAACTGCAAGCCTGAGTCTACAACAAGCTTATGTTTAAGAATAACTATTTTAATACTGCACCGTTTTGACGTGATGGGCCCTCTTTAACGGTAAACCATCAATGGCTTCGTTTTGAAAGTTGATCGATCGACCTACTCACCGTAGCCTATTTCCTCCTAATGAAAAAACTCTTAACGTATCTCCTGTTCCCGATTCTCCTACCCTCAGTTACTTTCGCAGAATATCGAGAAGTGAAGGATATAGAATTCGCGACGATCGATGGGTTATCGCTTAAACTAGACCTTTACCTACCTGACTTAGTCGAAGGTTCGACACTCGTTATTTGGGTGCATGGGGGTGCTTGGCGACGTGGGTCGAAAGACAATCCTTCAATTAAACCATTGGTTGAAAAAGGCTACTCGATCGCCAGTGTAGACTATAGGTTAACACCCGTTGCCCCTTTCCCCGCCAACATACACGATATCAAAGCTGCCATCCGTTTCCTGCGTGCCCAAGCAAATGAGTATGGTTACGAGAACGATAATTTTGTAATATCGGGTTCATCCGCCGGAGGTCACCTTGCCGCCTTAGTTGGTGTCAGCAATCGACAACCGGTATTAGAAGGAGTCGTTGGCAACTACCTGGAAGAGTCATCTGATATTGCGGCGATCGTAGACTTTTACGGAGCAAGTAATCTCACCACGATACTCAAACAATCGACTCCCCACGGGCTGAGTGTGCGCCAACCGGCACTTGACCTACTCATAGGAGGACAACCTGAGGATGTTCCCGAGATGGCAAAACTCGCAAGCCCGGTGTTCCACGTTGATGAAAACGATCCTCCGCTCCTACTCATCCATGGTGATCAGGATCCTCAAATGCCTATCAATCAGGCTCACGAAATACACGGCATTTACAAACAATTGAGTTTACCGGTTCAATTCGAGGTAATTCATGGGGGAGCCCACGGCGGTAAAGCTTTCTTCGACGAAGAGCGCCTCGCCCTGGTTGACGGGTTTATTAAAACACACCTCTAGCGAAAGTTGAGCTCTAACGTTTGATCAACGGACCGATCTTCTGCAGCAGTGCATCCAGGTTAGCCCTTACATATTCCGCATCCTCGAACACCGGCACGATGCCGAGTGATTCAAACTCCGCTTTGATATCCGGCTTATTCATAGCACTAACCAAAGCGTTTCGAAGTATTTCCAATCGATCCGGTGGTGTTCCTTTGGGTGCGATCCAAAATCGCGGCTCCGTAAGAGCAACGTCCACTCCCCCTTCCTTGGCCGTGACTACATCTGGCAACAAACTGTTTCTTTCATCGGAAAATACTAACAGAGGCCTCAGACCTGCGTCGGCGAAAGTAAGCATCGCCAGCGTCGAAAACAAACTTACCTCCGTGTGACCACCCATGATGGACGCAAGTCTCTGAGATCCTCCACCTGTCTGAACGAAACGAAATTCGATGTCGGCCTCACTGGCGAACATCAACGGAATAAAATGCACCGGCGTCCCAATATCTGTGGAAAACTTTAGAGATTTCGGCTTGGATTTAGCTTTCGCTACTAAATCGGCAACAGTCTTAATCGGGGAATCGTCTTTCACCGCCAAACCGAGTTCTGTGTAGCCGGTCATTCCTATGATCTCAAAATCGTTGTGATCGAACTTCGCGATTCCCATTACCTTTGATGTCACCAGTCCCGCGTTCCACAGACCGATCGTGTAACCGTCCGCTGGAGCTGATTTCACTTTGCCAGTTCCAATCACTCCACCGCCACCGGGGATATTGACGACAACCACTTTCTCCGGAAGAAGTTCATAATCTGCAATCGCCCGTTGAAGGATCCTGGCCTGCGCATCAACACCTCCACCGGCATTCGTAGGCACCATAAACTTGATGGGTTTCTCAGGAAAATTACCAAAGCAGGTTGTCACAACGAGTGAGAACGTTAAAGCGAGGATTATTTTCATAGAGACAAAGCTCTTAAGGCAAGGACATGAATGCAACCGGAATCCAGCTACCTGTCATCCAAAGAGTAACTAATTTACCAGCTCGTCTTTAAGCTGGTTGAATCGCTTTCTTAACCAAAGAACTGCGCCTCCGACCAGCGACAACGGTAAGCAGGTCAGGAGCACCGTTGTAGCATAAAATGCCCAACGAGACTCCTCACGTTCCGATTGGAAACAAACCGGGCAGGCATCCGCCTGGCTTATTGCCAAGAAAAAGAAAACTACCGCTAGTCCAAATAAAGATTTCCGACTCATGATAGGTAAACGAGATAGTAAAGGATAGGCCAAACACCCACTACAAAATACCAGAACACCTGCACCCCCCAAAAACTGGAGGCCTTAAAATCTGGCTTTGAAAATTTGAGGAAAATAATTATCAGGGCCGCGACTGCTCCACATACATGAAGCGCATGGCAACCAATAATCATGAAGAAAAAACTGCCATAAGTACTAGAGGTCATTGTCAGGCCATGTCCCAACATTCGCACCCATTCATAGCCTTGAACTCCCACAAAAACGAACGCCAATAGGATGGCTATGCCGAGTTGCTTTTTAGCGCCCTCTTTGTCGCCGGAAGCTAGCGACTTGTTCGAAAGATAAACTAACACACCACTGGCAATTAGAAACAGTGTGTTGAATGCGGTTAGCGTAACCGGAAGACGTGGTTGATCCGGCGGCGGCCACATAATGTGCCCCGCTTTCACGATCATAAAGGCGCTGATGAGTCCTCCGAAAAACATGATCTCTGACATCACAAACATGATCATCCCAAGCACACTGCTCGGAACTAAGTTCCTGCGTTTTTTGAGGTCGGTAGGACCCGTTGGACTAACCGTAGCTGTTTCCATTCAATAAATTTTAGTGGCCACCATCGCCGTGAGCATCTTCGGCATGTCCGTCGCCATGCCCATGTGCGTCTTGCTCCGCATTCCATTCTTCTGCTGTTGGTTCGTGATAGATATTCTCCCAGTTTTGACCTGTGGGCTTCATGATGTCTGGTGCAAGACCTGTGAACATTACCAAAAGTAATAACAGTGTAGCTGTGAGAATATACCAAACGTATTTTTTCTCAATGTTCATGTGCATAAAATAGGCACAAACCATTCCAGCTTTAACAAGGGCGATTCCAAATGCAGTAATAAGAGTAAGCCATTTGATACCCAACTCAGGGCCCACAAGACTGATCACAAGAAGAACTAAAAGAAATCCCCAAATCTTTACGTAATACTTGGGTGGGTGAGAGTCGTGGTGATTTTCAGCAGTGTCTGACATGATAAATTTGTGCTCGGGTTACTTAGCTATATAGAGAAGCGGAAACAGGAAAATCCAAACAACATCGACAAAATGCCAATAGATACCGATGCATTCAACACGGTGGAGATTCTTTCCCTTTTTCACATCGAAGGAAATGATAGCCATGATAACCATACCTGCCAAAACATGAAAGCCGTGGAGTCCTGTCGCCGTGTAGTAGAAAGACCAGAAAACAGATTTCGTCAGTGTGAACCCGTGAGAAATCTCCGACGTATACTCATAAGCCTTCACCATCATAAAGATGAGACCTCCACCAATCGTATACCAAATATACTTAAACGACTTATCCGTTTGTTTATTCTCTGCAGCCTGGTGAGCGAGCACAATAAAGAGACTGGACGTTAGCAGCACAAACGTATTCAAGCCGCCAGCCCAGGCCTTGGTATAGGCAGCTTCGTAGCCCCAAGCTTCGTGATGTAAACGAAACAGTAAGTAACAGGTGATCAATCCTCCGAAGATTACTACTTCAGAGGCGAGAATCCACCATACAGCCAACCGAGAAGTTGGTATGCCAGTGGCGCTGCGAGTGGTTGCTATAGGTACGGAGTGCGACATGTATAGAATAGAGGTTCTAAATTTTTAAGGTTTGGAGGATTCGTAGTCCGAGTCTGTTGGGTCTGGTCCTGGCTCGTCTTGAGGCCAAAAATCCGATTCACGATCAGGATGGCTATACTCGTAAGGACCACGGTAAACCGTTGGTAACACTGGCCAGTTTCCGTGGGGAGGAGGCGATTCAGCGGTCCACTCCAGCGTGTTAGAATTGTAAGGGTTCTTTGGCGCTTTCTCTTTACTTCTCAATGAGATGATCATGTTGATCACGAACACGAGTTGGAAAGCAATCATGATAACCAGTGAAATCGTAGCTATTACCCGAAGATTGTAAAACTCCGGAGAGGCTAGATCTTGGAAGTTCTGGAAGTTGTAAATACGTCGATGTTGCCCCGCAGCTCCTAAGAGGAAGAGCGGGATAAAGATGAAGTTGAACGGAATAACCGTTCCCCAGAAGTGGATCTTCCCGAGTGTTTCGTTAAGCATTTTCCCGAATATCTTCGGAAACCAGAACGTGATTCCGGCAAAGAACCCGATGATCGCAATCGGTACGAAAGTATAGTGAAAGTGAGCAACCACAAAGTACGTATCATGGAAGTAAATATCAACTCCACTTGCTCCCAAGAAGATTCCCGTAACACCTCCGATTAAGAACTCAACCAGGAAGGAAATCGCCCAAAGCATCGGTGTATTGAAGGTAATGGATCCTCCGTAGAGCGTCGCGATGTAAACAAAGCACAGCTCCGCAATGGGGACTGAAATCAACAGAGTGGTAACCGTAAATAGATTGGCCATTCTGGGATCAATACCTGCGATAAACTGGTGGTGAGCCCAAACAACAAAACTCAAAATACCCGTAGCAAATACCGAATAGAGAATCGTCTTGTACCCAAATAGTTTCTTACGAGCCATTACAGCCATAATCTCCGCCACGATACCCATCGCAGGTAAGAGAACTACATACACTTCCGGGTGCCCGAAGAACCAGAATAGATGCTGCCACAACAACGGATCTCCACCGCCGGCTGCATCATAAAAGTGGGTGCCCAATGTCTGGTCAAAAAGAAGCATTACAGCACCGGCGATGAGCGGCCCAACGGAAGCCATAAACAAAATCGACGCAATCACGATCATCCAAAGTACGATCGGGATTTTATACATTGTCATCCCGGGGGCACGCGCATTCATCAAGGTGGTGATAAAATTTATACCCCCTAGTAGAAATGCAACAAACTCAAGCGCGACCGCAATCAGCCACATGGGAGCACCCAGTGGCGTAGCATTATACTCTGCATTCGCTGACAGCGGCGGATAAGACGTCCAAGCACCTCCGAATCCACCATTAGGAACAAAGAATGAGGCGATCAGTATGATAGCACTCAAAAGGAAGATTTGGTAAGATAGCCGATTGATCCGAGGAAACACCATATCGTCACACCCGATCATGAGTGGGATCAGAATATTTCCGAAGGCCGCGATTAACACTGGCATCGCAAACCAGAAAATCATGATCGTTCCATGATTGGTAACCAACGAATTGTAGGCCAATGGAGTCACTACGCCATAACCCGGAACTTCTATTCCCGGAAACGCGAGTTGCATACGGAAT
>CALGUT010000396.1 GCA_937920335.1 uncultured Opitutales bacterium | reverse complement strand
GTGGTTTTTTCAGGCGAATGTTTTCAGCATCACCTTTATCATTTACAACGAACCTAAGGTTCAACGTTGTCCCGACAAGATTTCTGCTAACTTTAGGAATCGGACAACGTCTGGGTTTTGCTAGTGAAATGACACCTACAAATTCATAAGTTGGAAGATCAATGATGGTATCCTCTTCTTGATCGTCGGTATTCTCCGAATACGACCAGCTGTGAACAAATGATAGTCAGAGTGAGGAAGTATACTTAAGGTATATTCTCATGATAATTGAGGGATTAGGTGTCTCTATTCCCTTCATGCTCCGTTTTACCGGGATACGTATCAATTATTTTGAGATTTCTCCGGCTACCGTAAACCGAGAGGTCTAATCCCATTCAGTTACAACGTATTCGCATTCTAAATCCTGACCTTAGACTCTCTAAGTTATCCCATATAAGCCTATACGTTTAGTTAAAACCGAAACGTGTTCGACAGGTAAAACTCCTGTGAGTTCGGCGTGCGGATGGTGGCTATTCGACCATCGGGATTGATGATGACTGGAATATCATCGTCCCCATTCTTTCGGTACAGGTTCCTTACATTAAACTGTATACTCCAGTCAATTTTGTTAGTAAGATTGCGACGATAACGAACAAAAAGATCTCCATTCAGTTCGTCAGGGCCCATTAAAGGATTGTCGGCATCGACAACCGCAATTCCGGTTGCATCAAACTTGTTAGGATACCCAGCTGCAATGGCACCCTGGTAACGCAAGGCAGCCCCCAGACCGAACCCTTTCCAAAGTCCTTCACGGAAGTCATACCGGGTAATCAGGTTGATCCGCCACTCTCGCTGCTCTGGAGATGCCTTGCCATCCTTAGCCTTTTCTAAACGGAAATCACGCAAGCGATCTTCGTAGAAAGATCCCACGCTCATCGGTTCACCACTCGCAGGTCGGGCTCTGGTATCGTAAAGTCCCATACTATTGATTCGTTCCAGAATTTCCTCTGCTAAGGGACCAAGGGCGGGACCCACATTGTTGATGACGGTTTCCTGCTGCGCTACATTGAGGGAAAGACTCCAGTTATCGGTTATGCGCCCTACCACATCCAATTCGGTACCTTCAGCCACATAGTCCAAGGTAGCCAGTACGGTTCCGTTAAAGGGTTTGCTGAAATACTCAGGAATTCCATTCTGATTCCTGATCACACGAGCATCGTAGGTCTCTCGTATAATGGCCGGAAAAACGTCCAACATACGTTCATAGTATTCGTCCCATGAACTAATGCCCAAGAGGTCGGCATCCGTTCCCGTTGTCCTTTCTAGATTGCTCGGTACAGTATCAAATGTCAGCGAAGCATCCTCTTCACTCGGAAAAAGAGATGTGCCCTGCGTCTCCGCTGATACAAGTGAATCAACGAGAGTGGGAACCGCTGATACGAGAAATGGCATCCATCCCTCTAGATCTGTTCGCGCGTTTGTACGAATGGTTTTGAAACGATTGAAACGGATAGCCAGGCGATTGTCTAAAAACGAAAGTGTAGTTCCCCATTCCTCGGTTATACCCGAAGGATTATCCAGAGATTCATTGTAAATATTCACCTCCCCGCCAGACGGCACTACACTATCGGCTTTGTAAAGGTGAAAACTGAGGTCCATACCCGACGGTAGTTCACCCAACCATTCCTCGGGATAGTGCCCTGCGATGCTCCAGGTGCTCGTATCGACATCTACATTTCCGATAGGTGTATCTTCGAGAACCTGATATTTCAACTCCCCCTCGTAAGGCTTATCAAACACTACAGTGACGGAATGAGGTCCCGTTCCCTCAGTTGCAATCGAAGTCGCCTCGACAAACTCCGCACGAGGCAGAGTGGTAAAATCAGGAACATCGTTGGCATCCGTCGGGTTCGTACCGTAGCTGTACTCCACTCCGTCTGAGTAACCATCATTGTCACTGTCGAACGAGTGGACATGGGTCCCCAGAAGATTTTCAATGGCTTCGGGTAACCCATCTCCATCCGGATCCAAACCGGGGAGGAGTAATGATCCAACAACCCGGAAAAACTCTCGATTGAGATCCGCAACCGGCACAGTGAACCGGTAATGCGTATCATCCAACTTCACCCCCGTTGCTCCAGGAAGGGCCGCCCAGATTCCTCCCTTCAAGTCGGTCGATTTTTCGACCGTGAACAGGTCAAAGGTTCCTTCGGAATCTTCGATCACCAGGCGATAGCTATTGGCTTCCTTGGTAAATTCGGTGATGCGCACATCCGCAATCGCTGAGCCGAAAGGGACACCGACGAGCAAACATCCGAAAAGGAGGAACTTAAGCGCGTTGATCCATCGTAGAGGAAGCGCGTGAGTAATTGTTTTTTTGAGTGATTCCATGGGTTTTCAGTCACCCATGCTCGAACGAAACCCGAAAAGTATAATTTATTTTGAAAAAAAGTTTTCGAGTTCAGCTAAGTAGCCAGAAATCACCCTTCAACGAGTGCACCAAACA
>CALGUT010000395.1 GCA_937920335.1 uncultured Opitutales bacterium | reverse complement strand
GATTCTTTTCTTTCCCCTTTTTCGCGGACTTCAGTTTACTCAGGAAAGATTGTTTTTGACGAACCGGTTCAGCGGCCACGATCACCGACTGTTGCTTCGGCTCTTCAGGTATAGGAACCATTGGAGGAGCGGTTTCGCCAGTGTCGTCGTATATGACGTAGTTGAAATTCTCTTTAGCGTCCTTTGGTTTTCGGGCTTGGCTTGGGACCTGGGCTTTAGGTTTTGCCTCAGAAGTGTCCCCTACTTGTGGAACGGGAGTGGGCTTCTTGTCCCCTGTTGAATCCACCTGTTTTGCAGATTCTTTCGCCTTTGATTCAGCGGGTTTCTTGGTTTCGAGATAAGACTTAGGTATGCTAATCCAAATATAATAGGCTTCCCGGCTAATCGAGTTCTTGATGAAAACGTAGTTCATCAAACTTTCCAGTGCAAGGGTATCGATCTGTTTCTGGATACTGCCCAAGAAAGGAAGAGCGAATCCCTTGTTGTCTTCTAGCTCTTTGAACGAAAGGCGTTTCTCAACTAAATGCTCTTTGATTTTAGAGTAATGATCAGCGTGAACAATTAGGTTTACAGTGATCGGCGTCCGCAGGTCTTTTACTGTGTCTTCGTAAGGCTCCTTGTTGACGAAGCATACCGCTATGTTGATCCCTAATAGTCCAAGCTCATTGGTAAAGCGCTCCAGAAAATCGTTTGGGTTCAATTGGACATAAGCCCACTGAGCCCGAGCCGTAGGTGGAAGCTTCAGCTTCTCATCGAAACTATCAAGGTTTCCAGGTGAAATAGGCAAAGCCTCGAGTTGCTTGGGAGTCAGCTCTGAGACTGGTATACACTGGTTGGCTTTATTCTTATGAGCGCTCATATTCATGAGTGGCGAACAGGCGTTGCTTTAGCCATTGCGAAGAATCCAGTGTTCGTGATCAACAAAAGAACGAGCCATGCGCCAGCTGCCATCCAAGGCGCTTTTGGATTATTAAGGAGTCCGGTTTCCTCAACCTCAGGGATTTGAGATGCTAATACTCTCTGTTTTGCGATTTCCAATTTTCGTGCCTTTTCTTCTGCTTCCCTCTTTTGGATCGCTAACCAGTAATCGGGGTCATGGACTTCTTCGAGTCTGTTTACTATGGACGTCCACCAGGTTTTCGTCGCAGACGTATCCAGCATCCAATCCGATTCAGGAATGGCGTTTATAGCGGGGGTCATTGAAGCAAGGGAAACTTGATTGAACGGAAGGTCTTCTAGAGTCTCAGGGTTTAGCCTGAATGATTGCTCAAGAGGAAAATCGAATACCATGAGCTTACTTGCGCTCACCGGAGGTTCTACCTCTAGCTGATTAATTCGATTGAGCGGGGCTGGAAGGAAATTTGAATAGGTATAGATCTGTGCAGAGAGAAAATCGGTTAAATCCTGAAAGTTACTTTCGTTAATGAGCAGTTTTGCTCGAAGAATTTGCTTTGTGAGTACGCCTTTGTTTCGTTCTTTCGCAGCCTGTGCATTTACGTTGTTAAATGTGGATTTCCAATAGTGGAAGTAGCTTTCGTTGTGGGCTGGGAAGAGTGTTCTCGTGGGACTCTGGTTCAGAGATAACCCAAGGCGGCTTGCTTCCGTTTCCAGGCGTGCCAGTGACGTGAGTATACGGTGAACATTGGCATCCTCGGATGGCATGATAGACTTATAGATAGCGGCTAGGTGCTTCAATTGCTCGAGTGCGGTCCAGTCTTTTTCAGAGCTGCTGGCCTGTGGAACGTCAAACTTCAATAGATTCTCATAAAGCGTATCACCAGGGGTTAGGTCATTATATTTGGTTTCGCGTTCCCACTGTTGCATAAGTCCTCTTGGAGTCATTAGGGTAACGTATTTATCCGAGATCTCGAATTCTCCATCAGGAGCGATCATGTAATGACTGGAGTAACCGGACCTGATCGCAACGAGCTCGCCTTCAGAGAGAAAATGGGAAATGGGATGAAAAACGATATTTGTTGTTTCTGTTATTTCTAAAAACCGGTTGTTTATACCGGCGCTTGAGGTGACTCTTACGACTTTGCTGTATCCCTCGGAATCCGATGGTGTTTCGAAGTCTTTAATTAATACAGGGCGGTCATATCCCTTCATATTTACAAAGTAGTATGCTGCGCCTTCTTGTTCATGCGTATAGACGATGGGAGCAATAATAAGGCGTTTTTGGTTAACCCACACTTCACTTAAGATTCCCTCGATGTCACTTGCGGGCAATGTTACGGTCTGCATGTCGTCGAACGCTACGATCTCTGTTTGAACGCGACCAATATGAGTGGGGCTTTCGATGTCTAGGGTGGTGGTACTCTCAACCGTTAAGGGGGGCCAGTTGCTCGGATGTAGCTCGCCTGTTTGGTAGTCTCTGTAGGACTTCCTTATATCTTTGAGTGCTTCTTCAAGGTGATATTCGAATCCAGATTTCACGAGAAACTTTGATTCTGGAACTTCGACGATTTTGTTGAAACCGTTTAATCGATAGTCGATAAATAACATCCCTTTTTCCCGTTTAACGACTTCGTAATATTCATTACTCGAAAACGGGAGGTGCCCTTCGGAAAAATCGAGGTAAGCGGTGTAAGTAACGCCTACACCTCTGTGTTTTTTTCTGCAACTTGGCGGTCTCGACTGTGGAATGGCAGAAGCACCAATTTTGGTTTTCCTGCTAACTGGAGCATTATGATATACCCATCTTCGGTTTCAAGAATCGGCGTAAATTTTTCTGAGCGAAACAAGGTAGTTTCGTATTCATGCTCAAGGGTATAGACATACACGTAGTCTTCGCGTGGCTTTGCGTAGGCTTCCACCTCTTGTCCTTGCGATCTTGTTAGGCTTCCAAGCACCAGTAGACCTAAGATGAGTGCGCGTGGCGTCCACAGAAGGGTCTTTTTGTTCGTCTTATAAATTTCGCTTATAGACATTACAGAGGATTATTTGCTTTTTGGAACAAACGTATTAGCGGCTGGCTTGGTTAGGAGAGATAGGAATGATTGAAATTTTCCTAGTAAGTAATGAGCCAATTGGCTTCTTTGACATGCCACGAGTAGCCAGATGTCTATTTTCACAAATAATTAATAGAAGGGTATGCAGGATTATAATTTGCGGACGACTGGGCTAATATCAAATGTATAGCATGTCTTGAGTCGAGTGATGCTGTGGTGACTATCCTTCCTTATTGTAGACGATCAGTTTATTTAATGCTCCTCGATGTCGGCTCCGTATTCTAGTTTCTCAAATTCTCTTTATGAGCCTATAGTAAATTCCGTAGATACATTGTCTGTGGTTAATCTCACAAATGGGTTGCTTTTATTAGGGCTCTGACTTTTTTTGTAGCGTTCAATTCTTTTGGAGGATTAAATAGTTATTAGTAACATTTCATTCTCCAAGAAGAATTTACTTAAACAAAAATCGTTATGCCTAGTAATAAACTAAAAGAGATCGCTGCATACAAAGCGAAGATTGCTGCGCTTGAAAAAGCAGTTGCAGAAGAACAACAAAAGAAGTTGGCCGGTTTGCACAAGGAAGCTGGTTTCGATTCGACAGAGGAACTGATAGCTGCGTTGAAGGGGTTGGTTAAGCCTGCTCGTAAGAGTAAAGGCAAAGCCGCTGGCAAGACTGGAAGAGCCAGTCGGACACGCATTACGCCTGCCATCAAAGCAGGTGTTGGTCAGGCTGTTGAAGCGGGTAGAAGGGGTGCTGAGATTGCCAAGCAATTCGGTATCTCAATTCCTTCCATACAAAATATAAAGAAGGAGCTCGGTCTGGTTAAGACTCGTGGAGCGAAGCCTGCGCCGAAGAAAGCAGCAAAGAAAGCTGCTAAGAAAAAAGCGGCTTCAAAGAGAGCTAAGAAATAAACCCCATTTTATTTTTTTATTTAAGAGGCCACCTAGTTGGCCTCTTTTTTTATGCAGAAGCCGCAGGCAATTGTTCATCGACTGCGTCAAACTGCATACGCCAGAAGTTATAATATTCCCCTCTGGTTTGCAAAAGAGTTTCATGGGATCCCTGTTCGACCACACGGCCCTTCTTTAAAACGACAATTTGGTCCGCTTTTCTTACGGTGGATAGGCGGTGGGCGATGACTAGAACCGTTCGGTTGGTCATTAGATTGTCTAACGCTTCCTGAATTTTTCTCTCAGTAGCAGTATCAACGCTGGATGTGGCCTCATCCAAAATTACAACTCTGGGATTCTTTAGTAGGACTCGAGCGATTGTAATTCTTTGTTTTTCCCCCATGCTCAACCGGATGCCACGTTCACCGATTACGGTATCCAGTTGATCAGGTAACTGCTGAACGAATTCGTGGATGTGAGCGCCTCTTAGAGCTGTCCAGATTTCATCTTCAGAAGCACCTTCTTTGGCGAGCAATAGATTATCTCTAATCGTACCATCGAAAAGAAACGGATCCTGAGCGACAATCCCGATGGATCCTCGAAGTGAGTTTAGTTCGATTTCTCTAACATCGATACCGTTGAGCTCAACCGAGCCACCGGTTACGTCGTAGTAGCGCAGTAGTAGGTTTGCGATGGTAGATTTTCCCGCTCCGGTGTGACCGACCAAGGCGGTCACTTTACCTGCTGGCAGACTTAGTTCAAAGTCGTCCATGATCGACGATCTTGTTTCGTAGGAAAATGAAACCTGTTTATAATCGATATTGATAGCACCTTCTGGGAACTGATTGGGGTCATCAGGGCTCTTGATTGGGATCTCATGGTCAAGGATCTCAAAAACGCGATCCCCGGACGCTTTGGCAGCACTGAGTAGGTTATTGAGCCCATTCAGCCGTGAAATCGGCTCCAGCAACAGGCCGCTGTATAGTAAGAAAGTAGTCACTTCCCCGATACTGAGTGTGCCTTCCATGTATTGATATCCGCCGATACCCAGAACAGCGATCATACTCAGGCTACTTACGAAACGGGTATTGGAGCTGTAGTAGGCCCAGCGATACATCGCCTTCAGGGTTTTAACCCGCAGGTCCTCTGCCTGATTATTGAAGCGTTCTTGTTCCTTTCCTTGCAAGGCGAACGAACTAATGAGGCGGTGTCCGGCAATGTCTTCTACCAGGATACCGTTCATGATGCCGGCACTCTTTCTGACATGTTTCCAGTTCTTGCGGTTGATCTTAAAGTGATTCATTGCGAGGAAAATCAGCACTGGAATCGGGAGAACTACAAACGCCGCCAAAAAAGGATTTGAGATAAACAAATAGATCGCGATCCCGAGGAGGGTGAAGATTGCGGTAAGCCCACCTTCTGTTCCATCGAGAATTGCGCGCTCTACGTTGACGACATCTTCTGTGACGCGAGACGAGATCTCACCGGCTTTGCGCTTGTCGAAGAAGCTAACGGGCAAATTCATGAGCTTGATGTGCAATGCTCCCCGAATGTCGATCAGTACCTTTTGTTCGATGACGTTGTTTAGCCGTATACGAAAGTAGTTGAGCACATCGCGAAACAGATAGGCTCCGGTAATGGCCCCCAGGCCGACCCACATAAGCTCTGCTTTCTTGGGAACGATGACGTCGTCTATGATGTAGCCTACCAGATAAGGTATACAGAGTAGGAAGGCGGTGCTTCCCAACGCCAAGAGCATGTTGAATATGAAAAGTAACCGGTAACGGGTGAAGTATCCAGCGATCCGAATAATGCTATTTTTTTCTGCCATCCTTTGTGCGCGTGATAAGTAACAAAAACAAAAGCCGCCTGTTGACAAGGCGGCTTTTGTTTTGGAAATGGTAATAGCTCCTAGTTACTAACCTGGACTGGAACTTCTAGTGAAGAATATCCTGGTGTCTCTACGTAGAGGACTCCAATTCCTGGTGTGCCACCTTCAAGGGGAACACTGACGGATTTACTTCCGGCAGGAATAGTCACTTCTGGCAAGATGACGCTGTCAGGAATGTTGGTTGTGAGCTCAACGGGTAGGCCTCCCATGGGTGCTTCGTTAGGAATAGAAAAGATCATAGTGGCTCTTCCGCCCGAAACAACGCTGATAGATTTTGGCAAAACCTGCATTTGAGCCGCATCAACGCGGAATGATCCGACAACGATTTCTCCGGACTCACCGCGAACGGTCACGTTGTAGGAACTGCCAGCCGGTAGGCTTGGGACGAAAAAGCTCAGCGCATTGGGTGAGAAGAACTCAGAATTGGTCAACTGGCCTCCCACGAAAATCTGATCAGAAGGAGAAAACCCACGCCCGACCAGTCCGATCTTGGATCCCACAGGACCGCGGTTAGACTCGAGATTTACGACGTAGCGGTTCACCAGATTGAACTTCAATAGTCCGTCCTTGGGTAAGGTAATGGACTTAACTTTAGTCGCGTTGGCTGTGTATACTTCATACTCGATATCGAAGTAGTATACGGCTGTTCGTTGACCGGACGGCATTTTGTATTCATAATCCCAGATGTGGTCACCGAGCGGGCTAGGAGACATCAGGCGCGATTCACCGTCGATCACTACCTTCGGCCTCAAAGAGCCTTTAACAACCCCCAGATCCTTCTTTTCGCGAATCTCAACGCTCAAAGTATAGATATTGGATGGGTTTTGTGGAAACTCCGAGGGTGTGAGATTTTTGACGGATTTTGCGCAACCGGACAAAAATAGAACTGCCGCAAGAAGGGCGAGTGCTGAAAGGTGTGATTTGATTTTCATAATAAAAGG
>CALGUT010000394.1 GCA_937920335.1 uncultured Opitutales bacterium | reverse complement strand
ACATTACTTATGAGTCGAGAGGCCTGGACGAGGACGCTGTTGGATAAAGTGGTGTCCGGTCAAATTTCTTCATCATTAATTCCACTCGAGAGTGTGGAAGGGATGAAGCTTTTCGGTGACGAAGAGATTTCGAACCTAATCGACCAAGTCTGGAGCGACGCAGATGGGCAGTTGGATCGGCCAGACGAAGACACTCAGCGGGTCAGGCAAATACTCGCGAACGACTCCATAAGCGGCGATATATTTCAAGGTCGTCAAATCTACCTCGCTCGTTGTGCGGCTTGCCACAGTTTGCATAACGAGGGTGGAGCTATCGGTCCTGAGCTTACAGGCTACCAGCGGGATGATATGGAGAGTCTATTGCTGGCGATTACAAATCCGAATGCGGAGATTCGTGAAGGTTACGAGAACTACATTGTTCGCACAACAGATGGACAAGCGCTTGCAGGCTTTATTGCCGATAAAGATGAGCATGTCATCGTGTTGCGCCCGGTCGGAGGCCAACCCATAGTCATTGATAAGGGCGAGATTTTATCGATGGAAGCGGCCGGTGTGTCCTTAATGCCAGCGGGTTTACTAAACGGACTCGCACAGCAAGAATTGGCGGATCTTTTTACCTACCTTCAGTCGCCGCAGCCTTTGAATCTTAAGTAGCGAGGCGAGGCTTGATCCCGCTTGTGGCACAATACATGCGTTTGTTAACACGAATGTTTAATCCTAACTGACTTCACTCAATGAAAAGTATGTTTCAAGAATTCAAGAGTTTTGCTGTGAAAGGCAATATGGTCGACCTTGCAGTCGGCATCATTATCGGAACGGCCTTCAATAAGGTGGTTACAACGATCGTAAAAAAGATTGTAATGCCACCGCTTTCCCTCATGACCGACAGCGTCAACCTTTCCAATATGCGATTCATTCTTCGAGAGGGTTCGACCGGAGCCAATGGCGAATCCCTCGTAGAGGAAGTTGCTATCGGATACGGTGAATTGATTGAAGTCTCTGTTGATTTTCTAATTATAGCATTAACGGTTTTCGTGGTCATAAAAGCGATGAACAGCCTAAAGCGAAAAGCGGAAGATCCGAAGGACGAGCGAGTTGAAACCCCCAAGAACATCGAGTTGCTATCTAGCATCGAAAAACTGATCAAAGAGCAGAATTCGATGTTACAGTCTAAGAAATAACGTGCGGTTCATTGCGGCGTTTCCTTTTAAGATTGGTTTCAGGGAAATGGGGTTAGGGAAGTCGACATGAGATCAGATTTGTTTATTCGCTGGACGCGCAGCGGGTGAAAATTCTTTATGGAGTCGTAAAGTCGATTTACGATCGTCGTTCATCTCTCTAGTTCACTCAACCCAACTCCAACTATGGGAAACCCCAGCTCTTCCAATCCCCGCCTTTTCCTGTGGGCGCTCACCTCAGCGCTTGCTGGTTTTATATTCGGTTTCGACACCGTCGTCATATCAGGAGCTGAGCAAAGAATCCAAGACCTGTGGGGACTCGGCGCGGGGCTACACGGACTTACGATGAGTGCAGCTCTCTGGGGAACGGTCTTGGGTGCATTGTTGGGCGGTTTGCCAACTGATAAGTTTGGGCGCAAGAAAACGCTTATTTGGGTGGGGGCTTTGTATTTCCTGTCAGCCATCGGTTCGGGATTGGCTCCGGATGTCTACACGCTTATGATTTCCCGTTTCATAGGCGGGGTAGGGATCGGGATTTCTACCGTCGCTGCACCTCTTTATATTGCGGAAATCTCACCGGCTGAACGTCGTGGGCGTTTGGCGGGTATGTTTCAGTTCAATATCGTTTTTGGGATCCTCGTAGCCTTCTTATCTAACTTTTTGCTCGGGGGAAT
>CALGUT010000393.1 GCA_937920335.1 uncultured Opitutales bacterium | reverse complement strand
TAGGCTCACCAGACAGCACTTTGGGAAGAATTCTTGCAGTATTTCGGACTCCAGACAGAAATAGACTTCTCTCCACTTCAGCTCTCTAAGGGCTCCGAAGTCATAAATCCCCTTCGGTGCCTACAGACTGAATCTCATGACGCACCCTATTTTGGCCTTATTTGCGGCGCAGGAAATCGACCCGAAAAATGTTGGCCGACTGATTATTGGGTCGAGTGTATTTCGGCCCTGATGGACCTTTACCCTGACGGAAACATCTGTCTGTTTGGAACCTCAGACGACCTTGATGTCAGTCGTCAAATCGTAGCCCAATTCGAACCCGGCTCGATTCATGACTTCACCGGCTCAACCACTCTCATGCAGTTTGCAATGGCTCTCAAGTCTTGCTCCGTAGTGATATCGAATGACTGCGGAGGCCTCCATCTCGCAAACGCACTCGGAGTGCCAACCGTAGGCTTATACGGCTTAACCAACCCAAGAAACACCAGCCCGATTTTCCAAACATCAACCAAAGTTGTTCAGCCGCTTGGTTCCCCAAAACACGGCGGTGTGCCTATCGATGAAATTTGCCTTTCTCAAGTTTTGGAGGCGATATCTGAAACGATACCCCAACCGAAAACCTCTCTCAGGAAGGTACCTCTGGCAGGCTAGATCATCTCCTTATATAGTGAGCTAGCCATCACCCAAGAATGCCCGCAGATGCTGCTCTACGCCTCCCGCCAAACCCTCCAGATCATAGCCTCCTTCAAGGACAGAAACTACCCGCCCGTCACAAAGCTCACTCGCGGCGTCCAATACTCGATGGGTTAACATTCCGAAGTCTTCATCTTCTAATTGAATTCCCGCCAAAGGGTCTCTTCGATGCGCATCAAAGCCAGCAGAGATCATAATCAAATCTGGCTGAAAGGCTCTCATCGCTGGCAATACCTTCTCGTCGAGTAGCGCTTCATAATCCGTACCCAAAGCTCCCCTCGATACCGGTAAATTGAGCGTGTATCCTTCACCAGCTCCTTTGCCTGCTTCACCCGCCGCACCTGTGCCAGGGTAAAGGGGGCTTTCATGAATACTACAAAAATATACCGATGAGTCGTCATCAAAACTTTCCTGGGTCCCATTCCCATGATGCACATCCCAATCAAAAATAAATACGCGCTCCAATCCATGCCTCTTCAAAGCATACCGAGCCCCGATTGCGATGTTGTTAAACAGGCAAAAACCCATGGCTGTACTTTTCCGAGCGTGATGGCCCGGAGGACGATTCATACAAAACGCCTGATTCGCATCTTTTCCCACGACCGCATCCACAGCTTGGATACAAGCTCCAGCGGCAGCTAGGGCGGCTTCAAAGGAATCAGAAGACAACACCGTGTCGGCATCCAACAAACCTCCTCCTGAGCTAGAAACCATTTCGACCAATTCGATATAATCCTTACCGTGGTTCGATTCAATCCATTCGACCGACGCCGCGTTTGGAGTTTTCCAAGTTAACCGTTCATTCAATTTTGTTAACATTAAATGACTCAGAAGCGCTTGAACTCGCTCCGCTCGTTCTGGATGACCAGAACCCGTATCATGTTCTAACGAAAGCGGATGATAGAAGATCTGGGTCGCAGGATTTGGCATAAGAAAATAGTAGCTCAGGAATACCTTGAAAAACAAGCCCTCGGACAATTTCAGACATTCTGTTTATTTTCCTGAGTCTCAGATGATCGGTTTTGAAACGGTATTTTGAGCTCATAAATACCGTCACTCAGGTTGCTTTCGACCGAATAACCGCAGTCATGAAATACATTTAACATATTGCTGTTATGAGATAATACGTCCGCAGTAAAACCACTAATCCCATTCGCCCGTGCAAAATCTACCAACGTTGAGAGGAGGTTTCGTCCAATCCCCTTTCCCTGCCAATCATCCCTCACCAGAAACGACGCCTGCGCCATATTAGTCCGTGCATCGTTGTGATAATGAGCGATCCCGATCAATTCCGAGGATTCATCAGCACCCGTCAATATGACCATCGCCATGTTTTGATGATAATCTACCTGCAGCAATTCTTGCAGCTTCGCATGCGGCATCGACTTAATCATATGGAAAAAGCGATAGTGAATCGAATCTTCTGATAGCTGATAGAAAAGCTCCCTTACTAATCGTTCATCGGTAAGCTTTAGGGGACGGCAGAATACTTTTTTCCCATCTTTAGTATTCACCCACGACTCGTACTCTTCCGGATACTGAGTCATCTGAACGGGCAACTCAATCTGGTCCGAATAGACTAGATGGCGCGCCTTTGCCTCCCCGAGTAGCCAGGGCCGAAACTTAGGATGAGCTATCTGGATAAGAGCCATCGCACGCTCCCGGATATTTTTGCCATGTAAATACGCACATCCGTATTCTGTTACCACATAATGAACATCCCCACGACTCGTGACTACCCCTGCTCCGGTCTTAAGGTGCGGGACGATTCTCGAAATGGACTCATTCAATGCAGTCGATGGTAGCGCTATGATGGCCTTGCCTCCTTCCGATCGAGAAGCACCACGAACAAAATCTACCTGGCCTCCAATACCACTATAAAACAAATCTCCCAACGAGTCGGAACACACCTGTCCTGTCAGATCCACTTCAATGGCCGCATTGATCGCTCGCAGATTCAACTAACAAGTGCAAGAGGCTAGAGGCCCATTATTATCGTTAG
>CALGUT010000392.1 GCA_937920335.1 uncultured Opitutales bacterium | reverse complement strand
CTGGTTGAACAACATTGGCAGCATTGGTGAAAGTATTAAAGAAATCACCTCCACCAGCGTCAGCTGTGTCGATTACCGAATTGGTCGAATAGAGCAACAGCTCTTCGATCTCGGTAAACCCAGTGTCTTCGATGAACTCAGGCGTCCACACCGAAATCGAAGCCGCGGTGTCTCCCAAATTCGTATTGAGGCGAGTACCAGATAGCGTACTGGCCGCCAGGTAACCTACGTCGCCGTCGGTCGTAACTTCAAAGGGAGATAATTCAAGCACTTCATCTTCCTGTGCAGCAATCTGTCCTACTCCGGTCGATAGACCAATAGTAAGGACTGTAGCCAGCATTTTTAGCCTCTTGTTCCTATAAGTGTTCATGTTGTTTGGTAGTTGTTTAGAGTATGTTGTTCAGAGATTAGGGTAAGGCCGAAACACCCTACGCCCGGGTATAAAAGGGATCTGTGTATCCACGTGTTATGACAGCATCGAAGAGCCTTCGAGGCACTCGAATGGTGGTTCTGAGAAGTCGATGGAAAATTGCTCCTTCTTAAAGCGTAGGCTGGGGACTCAAATCCGGTTTCATCGGCGGAAAATGATCGGTGATTCAACGGCGATCCGAAGATTTCATTTTTCCATTCGAGATTGTACGCGACCAAGCGCCATGCTAAATGCAGGGTAATGCCTTTGAATACGATTGGTAGGTGGGGTATCAACAGGGAGTTAGTTTCATCCTTTACTCCCGGCTTCGGCCAAATCGGCCTAAAAAAAATCTATTTCAGATAACTTTCAATCAGATCCACGCAATTCCGCGTTAAATTAAGACTCCGTTGCGGTCGTTCAATCGACACTGAAGCGAACAGATGACCGTTTCAATAGGTTCCAAATGCGATTATTCAACTGACAGCTATCTGCTCGCTGGTTACTTCCGTATTTCGTTGAGCAGCTTGCGAGCTTGTTCGGCTATTTCCGAATGATCGTCCAGGAGGTCGGAGGTTTCGCTTGGGTCCGACTTCAAGTTGAAGAGCATGCGGGAATCCGCTCCTTTTACGACTTTTCCATCGGGAAGCACATCATCGATATACTTCCACTCATCGAAAAGAATTGCATGCCTACCTCCAGCATCGCGCAACACCGCGTGAGGCCTGGTCGATGATCCGCCAGGGTTCTTGAGCAAAGGTAGAAAACTAAAACTGTCGGGAGCAGCTTCATTCGCAGGCGGTATCTTCCCCGAAACTGCTTCTGCAACCGTGGCAAAAATATCAGCGGTGGTAACCAGTCCGTCGGAGGAAGTTCCGGCGTTCTCAGAACCCACTGCCTTCACGATAAATGGAACCGCAAATCCACCATTAAAGATAGTATGCTTATCGCCCCGGAGTTCGCCATTCAATGCAAGCCCTGCCTGCTGAGCCTGCACCTCAGGCCGACTCTCATCCTTCGGAATATCTCCGCCGTTATCGCTGGTGAAAATGAAGATCGTATTTTCACTCAGGCCACGCACTTCCAAAGCTTCCATAATCTGCCCGACTGAGTGGTCCACATCGTGAATAAAATCACCGTAGGCTCCCGCATCACTCGTCCCACGCATTCGCTCGGATGGAGAAATCGGATGATGCACCGCAACCGAACCAAAATACAATAAGAAGGGTTGATCATCCTTGAGACTGTCAATCCAGCTAACTGCTTTGTTGGTGAGCGTATCCATGACCTCAGTGGTCACTCTTTGAGGTGCATCGTATCCCGTGTATTGCTTACTATAAAAATTCTTACCGTAGGCGGAGATGTTGTCGGAACGCAGTCCGTGAATACCGTCATTCTCAATATATACTTTATGCCCATCATCCATATTATTCGGGACCCCAAAGTGGTAATCAAAACCGACATCCAGCGGACCAGGGCTGATTTTCCCCAGCAGGTTCTTAAATCGTCTCTCCTGATACCCCAGGTGCCATTTTCCAATCGCGGCCGACTTGTAGCCGTAGTCACTTAGCCAGGAGGCAATGGTCTGGGTATTCGGCTCAATCAAGAGCGGGTCATTGGAGTTGATAACTCCTCGCTTGAGTCGCGAACGCCAAGAATAGCGACCAGTCAACAACCCATAGCGCGTCGGAGAACACACAGACCCGGTTGTATAGCCCCTCGTAAACCGAACCCCTTCGCTCGCCAGCTTATTGAGATGAGGCGTTCTGACCAAGGCTGGATCCGCACCGTAAGGATTGGTACTTCCATAGCCCAAGTCGTCGGCCAGGAACACTACAATATTCGGGCTTGTCTCACTCCAAAGTAAACTATTGCAAGTGAGAAGTAAGTATAT
>CALGUT010000391.1 GCA_937920335.1 uncultured Opitutales bacterium | reverse complement strand
CTGGAGGATCCCATAGAATTTAATTTTGAAGACCGAAAATCAGTTTTTAACCAACGTGAGATTGGCATCGACGCTCCTAGTTTTTCCCAGGGAATGAGAGCCGTTCTGCGACAGGATCCTGATATTATCCTTATTGGGGAAATGCGGGATAAAACAACATTCGAAACTGCGCTCTCTGCAGCCGAAACCGGCCATTTAGTGCTTTCCACGCTTCACTCATCCGGTTCTCAGGCTGCAATTCAACGGGTCTTTGAGTTCTTCCCTCCCGAGCAACAGGTTATCATGCGTCGACAAATCGCCGGTTCGCTAAAAGCCGTTTGTACGCAACGCCTGATTCCATCTCTTGAGGGCGACAAGCGTTACCCAGCTATAGAGACCTTTGTTATCGATTCCCTTGGAAAGAATGCGATCCAAGAAGGTAAATTCGAGAAGATCCCAGCCATTGTCGAGGCTGGCAAAGAAATTGGCTCCAACACTTTCAATCAAAGTCTCTACCATTTGGTGCAGGAAGGCATGATTAGTAAGAACGACGCATTGAAACAGTCACCGAATTCGAAGGCCCTCGAAATGAATCTGAAGGGAATTTTCTTAAGTTCTGGTGGTATCGTGTCATAAGCGAAATCCAACGGCTGAAATAGACTTTTTTGTTGAGGTCCAGGGGTAATTCTGATGCCTGATTGGCAATTATGTCAACTGCGTTACTATTTTCCGGACAAGGTGCTCAAAAAGTAGGAATGGGGAAGTCCCTCTACAAAAACAGCGTCATAGCAAAATCGCTCTATGACCAGGCGAATGAGGTACTCGGCTATGACTTTAAAAAAGTGTGCTTTGAAGGTCCTCAAGAAGAACTCACAAAGACAAATATCTGCCAGCCAGCACTTTACGTTCATGGACTGGCGACTTATTCTATCTGGAAAGACCGTAGTTCCGAGGAAACTCCGCGAGCAGCGCTAGGCTTGAGTCTCGGCGAATTGACCGCATTAGCTGCCGCAGATGTCTTCGATTTTGAAGTGGGATTAATGATTGTCGCCGAAAGAGGGCGTCTCATGCAACTGGCTTGCGAGCAAACGAATGGTGGCATGGCAAGTGTTCTGGGAGGTGCAAAGGAAGACGTAATCGCGCTGGCAAAGGAGTTTGACGTTGATATGGCCAACTTAAATTGCCCGGGGCAGATTGTTATTTCCGGTGAAGCTTCGAACATTGAGGCAGCGGTGGAAGCAGGGAAGGGGAGAGGATTTAAACGAGTTTTACCGTTAACCGTTGCCGGAGCCTATCACAGTCGACTCATGGATCCAGCAAGGGTCGCATTCGAAACCTATCTGGACGGAGTGGATTTCCGTTCTCCGACTTTATCCGTTTTTTCTAACGTAGATGCCAAAATCACCGATGACCCGGAGGCGATAAAGGCGAATTTGGTTAAACAGGTAGTCTCATCTGTTCTCTGGGAAGACTGTATGCTCAACGCACGATCCGACGCGGGAATCACTCAGTTCGTCGAGTGCGGAATGGGTGGCGTGTTAAAAGGGTTGGCCAAGCGCATTGATCGAGAAATGACTGTAGTCGCTTTTCAGGAATTCGAAGATCTCCAAGATTCCTGATCTGATAGGGAAAAACCTTGCTTAGGTCGATATTTTCCGTCCAATTCCACCCTTTGTTTATCGGACAAATTGCCGCTCGGCTCTCCCGCGATAGACCGCAAAGATGTATCCTTTAGACCACATTAGAAACTTCTGTATTATTGCCCATGTCGATCATGGGAAGACAACATTATCAGACCGCCTGTTAGAAAGCACGGAAACCGTTGTAAAACGGGAAATGAAAGAACAGCTGCTTGACTCCATGGACCTGGAACGGGAGAGGGGAATCACTATCAAATCCCACCCTGTAAGCATGCTCTACACCTCTAAGGCGGGGGAGGAGTATCGTTTTAATTTGATTGATACACCCGACCACGTGGATTTCTCCTATGAAGTTTCCAGAAGTTTGGCTGCGGCTGAAGGAGCATTGCTATTGATTGATGCCGCACAAGGAGTGGAAGCTCAAACCGTTGCCAATGCCCATTTGGCTGTAACTCAAGGTCTGACGATTATTCCGGTCATCAATAAAATTGATCTACCGGGAGCTAATCTCGAACTTTGCCTCCAGCAACTGGAGGACATACTTGCAATTCCCGCGGAGGAAGCAGTGCTAGCGAGTGCCAAAGAAGGAATTGGGATCATTGACATCCTTGAAGCGGTCGTAAAACACGTTCCGCCGCCAAGACTTGCAAACTATCCTCAGGCGCGGGTTTTAGTATTCGATTCTGTGTATGACTCCTATAAGGGAGTTATTTGTTACGTAAGAATCTTTTCGGGAACCTTAAGGCGGGGTGACAAAATTATCATGATGAGTGATAATATAAGGGCCGAAATTAAAGAGGTCGGTATTTTTACGCCACAGATGAAGGACGTCGACGAGTTAACCCCTGGAAACTCTGGTTATATAGTGACAAACATAAAAGCAGTTTCCGACATCAAGATGGGAGATACGGTTACGCTAGAAAAGGATCCTGCCACCGAAATGCTTGCTG
>CALGUT010000390.1 GCA_937920335.1 uncultured Opitutales bacterium | reverse complement strand
AACCCGGTGACATTCGCGAGGTTGAGCTCGTAGCATTAGCCGGTAGCCGCGAGGTCCACGGATTGAACAACAAAATCGATGGAGCCCTATGAGACACACACTCAGCCTTAATCCTTTCACCCTTAACCATTTACCTCCTAGCTCATGAGCTTAGAATTCACACGCCGCCAATATGCGGAAATGTTTGGACCCACCACCGGCGATCAAGTTCGCCTGGCAGACACCGATCTATTTATAGAGATTGAAAAAGACCTCATCGCCGAGGCTGCTGGCTACGGAAACGAGGTCAAATTCGGAGGCGGCAAGGTCATCCGAGATGGCATGGGGCAATCTCCGCTCGCGACCGGAGACGAGAGTCTCGACCTGGTTCTTACCAACGCCACTATTATCGATCCGATACTCGGTATCATCAAAGCCGACATCGGCGTCAAAGACGGACGCATCGCAGGGATCGGACACGCGGGTAATCCATTAATCCAATCAGGCATCACCGAAGGCATGGTCATCGGCGCGGGTACGGAAGTCATCGCGGCCGAGGGACACATTGTGACCACCGGTGGATTCGATTCGCACATTCACTTTATCTGTCCTCAACAGATCGACGAGGCCCTGGCCAGCGGAGTCACGACCATGACCGGCGGCGGAACCGGACCCGCAACGGGAACCAACGCAACGACCTGCACGCCCGGCGCATGGAATATCCACAGGATGATGGAATCCGCCGAAGCCTTCCCGATGAACCTCGGTTTTATGGGGAAGGGCAACTCTTCGAACCTACCCGCCCTTCGCGAGCAGGTTGAAGCAGGCGCTATGGGCCTCAAGCTTCACGAAGATTGGGGAACCACCCCTAGCGCAATTGACCACTGCTTGACCATCGCCGACGAACAGGATGTGCAGGTAGCCATTCATACAGATACGCTGAACGAATCCGGTTTCGTAGAAACCACGATTGGCGCTTTCAAAAACCGGGTTATTCACACTTTCCACTCAGAGGGTGCCGGAGGCGGACACGCACCCGACATTTTAAAAGTATGTGGCGAAGCCAATGTGCTTCCCTCCTCCACCAACCCAACCCGACCCTTTACCGTAAATACCATCGATGAGCATCTCGACATGCTCATGGTCTGTCATCACCTCGATTCCAAGATCCCAGAGGACGTGGCCTTTGCCGAATCTCGCATCCGGCCACAAACGATCGCCGCTGAGGATATTCTTCACGACAAAGGCGCCATCTCCATTATGTCGAGCGACAGCCAAGCGATGGGACGTGTCGGGGAAGTTCTGATACGCACCTGGCAAACCGCAGATAAGATGAAGAAGCAGTTTGGAAAACTGGAGTCAGACACCCACACCGCTGCCGACAATTTCCGCGTGCTTCGTTACATTGCCAAGTACACCATCAACCCATCGATCGCCTGCGGCACGACCGCCGATGTGGGAAGCCTCGAAGTTGGGAAACTGGCCGACATCGTGGTCTTCAAACCAGCTTTCTTCGGCGTCAAACCCGAGCTCGTCCTAAAAGGTGGGCTGATTGCCCTTGCGAATATGGGCGATCCCAACGCATCGATCCCCACACCCCAGCCGATGTACTACCGACCGCAGTTCGCGTCGTTTGGAATCGCACTCTCAAAGACCTCGATCACGTTCATGAGTAAGGCCGCCGTCGATGCCGGCGTGGCAGAATCTCTCGGCCTGAAGAAGATAATCCGACCGGTTTCCAACACCCGTAATATTTCGAAGCACGATATGGTGCTGAACGATTATTTGCCCAAGATCGATATCGATCCGGAAACCTACACGGTTACCGCCGATGGCGAAGTGCTTACCTGCGAACCAGCCGAGGTCCTTCCCATGGCCCAACGCTACTTCCTTTTCTAGGAGTATTTGACGATGCACCTCATTAATAAAGTCCTCGAACCGATTCCCCATCATCATGGTCATGTCACCATTCCCGTGGACAGACATAAACTCGCGCGGAAGCGTTGGAGGGGTGCGGCTACGGACGGCGAGGACTTCGGTTTCGACGTTCCTGAAGCGCTCAATCATGGCGACTGTGTCCTGGTCGAAAACGACATAGCCTACGTCATCGAGCAAAGCCCGGAACCTTGTTTCCTCATCCCCATCGGCGAAGGCAAACAAGCTGCCTGGATGGGATGGATGATTGGCAACCTACATTTCAAAGCTGGATTTTCCGATGAAGGAATACTCGTGCAAGACGACCTCGCTATCGAACAGATGTTAGAACGGGAATCGATCCCATTCGAGCGGGTTACCCGGGTATTTCAGCCTAGCAAATCTGGAGGGCATTCGCACGATCACGAACATAGTCATGATCATGCGCACGACCATCATCACAATCACTGATTGATGTCCGCGGATGCAACAGCATCGGATGAGCACTGGGTTCCCTCACTCTTGCAAGTATCCGACCCTTTGTTCCCGACCGGAGGCTATGCCCATTCACTGGGACTCGAGCAGTGGATCGCTACCTGCGGTCTCAAAACCAGTGAGGACCTTACTCAATTTTTCATGGAGCATGCAGGCCCAGCGTTAGCACGCCTGGAATTACCCTACCTTCGGTTTGCGCGTCAAACACTCGCGAAAGAAAACTTGGAAGCTCTGTTCGAACTCGAACAAGAGATCGATGCCTGGAAATGGGCCTCCGAAATACGTGAAGCCAGTATCTCCCAAGGCCGTGGTCGACTACGACTACTCAGGAAACTCTGGAATGATCCAAGGGTTGATACCTACCGAAATGCCTTGGCAGAAAGCCATGTCCATGGACACCACCTGTGCGTCACTGCGCTCCAATTCGAGCTACTAAAAGTTCCTAGCAAAGCCGGACTTTATGCCTATGGCTACCAAAGCCTGGCCAACTATGCTTCCGCCTCTATCAAGCTCCTACGTATCGGCCCGGAATCCGCCCAAGTCGCCTTGCACACCGGACTGGAAGTATTACCCTCCTGGATAGATCAGTCGCTTGAGATTGAACGCGATCGAGCCGGGTGGTTCGCCCCTGCGTTTGATATAAGCTGCGCCCAACACGCGACCGCATTCTCTCGATTGTTCATTTCCTGAATTAAGCTAATCCAACTTAACGCCGAAGAATACGACACTAACGCCAATGAAAACGAACAGAACCATTTTAAAAAAACGCTTAGTGTTCTTCGTGTCCTCTAGCTTAGCAGGTGGTTCAATCAAGTCATCCCTTTGAGCATAAGATTAATAAAATGACAGACACACCATCATCACCCAGACCCGTCCGCGTCGGCATCGGTGGGCCCGTTGGCTCCGGTAAGACCATGCTTCTACTGCGGTTAACCGAAGTGCTCAACGAGAAGTATAAGCTCGTTGCGATCACCAACGACATCTACACCAAGGAGGACGCGGAATTTCTCGTAAAGAACAGTCCTCTCGACGCAGGCAAGATCCTGGGTGTTGAAACCGGTGGCTGTCCACACACCGCCATTCGCGATGATACCAGCATGAATGAGGTGGCTATCGAAAATCTCATCATGCAGAATCCGGACACACAGGTCGTGCTTCTCGAGAGCGGAGGAGACAACCTTTCCGCAACCTTCTCACCTGAGTTGGTTGATGCCTTTATCTACGTCATTGATGTGGCCGAGGGTGACAAGATCCCCCGCAAGGGAGGACCAGCGATTCGCTTTTCAGACCTGCTCATCATCAACAAGACGGAACTGGCCCCTTACGTCGGAGCCGATCTCGATGTGATGGCACGCGACTCCAAAAAGATGCGTGATGAACGCCCCTTTCTCTTCTGCGATTTGAAAAGCCGCAAAGGGTTGGAGGATGTTGTCGACTGGTTGGAGCGTGAGTGCTTCTTTCCGCTGTCCTCACAAGCTACGACTTGATACCAAATGCTACTCTTAGAGCTTAAGACTAAAAACGGCAGACCGAGGACGCTCTTGCCCTACCTTTCTCACAACCCCGTAAGTGGTAGGGCCATTGCACCCCCGCAATGCCGAACGAGCTGCTCCACCAACTAGTGCCAACTTCTACACCAGCCGGATCTAAATCCCTACGCCCCGCCGTTCAAGGTGGTGTCCGGCTACGCTACAAGTCCGACGCATCAGGAACGACCTTGAAGGAGCAGTGGGTGCGGCCTCCACTACACATCGCAAAAACCTATCACGATAAGGGATGGGCCACCAATCTTCTAACCAGTCCCACTGCAGGCCTTCTGGAAGGTGACGAACTCGAAATCGACTGCACCGTGAACGCGAACGCCAAGGCGGCACTCATCAGTCCTGCCGCATGTCGGATTCACACGATGAACGACGGGGAAGCAACCATACACCAACACTACCGAGTCGGAGAAGCTGCGGTTCTGGATGTCTGGCCAGCACCCCTTATCCTTCAAAAAGATTCCAGGCTCACTCAAATCACCAAGGTTGAGATCGAAGACTCCAGCACCCTGCTCCTCACCGAGATCGTCTCTCCCGGCCGGGCAACGTATGGCGAGTCCTTCGAATTCGATTCCTGGAGATCAAAGCTACGTATCTACCGTTCCGGTACACTGACCGCTTATGAGAATTTTGAACTCATCCCTGCAAATAATGATGCAAGTGATTGGCGCTCCCGCTCTCCTAATGGCCCTTACGTCAGTATCTATTTCCTTACACCCCACCCAACGACTGGACTAATCGAATCCCTTCACGAACTTTCAACAGATGAAGTCGCCATCGGTGCCAGTCCACTTCGCGGAGGTGGCCTTGGCATTAAGGTTCTGGCAAAAGACGGATTGGCTTTGCGTAAGTCAGTTCTACAAATCCGCGAGTTCTTGACCAATTACTCATGCATTGATTATCCTCATACACTAAAGCGGGCACAGACATTTTTCTACTTTCGTTGAATCATCGATTCACCGATAGATTTTTTCCAGTCACTACCCCAACCTCATGATCTATCGGATAACTTTAGCATTCTTACTTAGTGCGTTTACCATTACGAGCGTTGTAGCCGCCCCATCTATTCAGGCGCGACGCGGTCTAGTGGTTTCAGCAAATACCATCTCTTCGGAGATTGGTGTGGACATCATGAAACAAGGCGGCAACGCCATGGATGCAGCCGTCGCAACAGCCTTTGCGTTGGCCGTAACTCATCCCACAGCCGGAAATATCGGTGGCGGGGGTTTTTTGGTTTACCGGCCCGATAAGGGCGCTCCCATCACTTATGACTTTCGCGAAATGGCGCCCGCTTCAGCCTTTCCGGAAATGTGGTTAGTTGATGGTGAATACAATTTTGAGAAGCACCACCTGAGTCATTGGTCCGTAGGAGTACCTGGAACTGTAGCAGGTCTCTACCTTGCCTGGGAAGATCACGGTACCCTACCATGGAAAGATTTGGTTCAACCAGCCATAAATCTCGCGAAAGGCGGAATTGAAGTCAGCACCCACCTGGCGGAATCCCTTCAAAAGGCTCTACCGCGTATGCAAGACTATCCTGCCTCATTAAAGAAATTTACCACTGATGGTATCCCGTTCGAACCCGGCCATCTTTGGAAACAATCCGACCTGGCTGCATCTTTAAGAAGAATAGCTAATTCTGGCCCCAACGGCTTTTATAAAGGTAAAACCGCAGAGCTCATCGTCGCTGATATGAAAGCCAATGACGGACTAATAACCCTGGAAGACTTGGCCAACTACCGGGCAAAAAAACGGCAGCCCGTTTTCGGTAATTATCGAGGCTACAAAATAATATCAATGCCACCACCCAGCTCAGGCGGTACCATTCTCATCGAAATGCTCAACATCCTCGAGGGATTTCCGCTTGCGGATTACGGCAGCGGTTCAGCGGACACACTCCATCTCATGACCGAGGCAATGCGCCGCGCTTTTGAAGATCGAGCTCGGTATCTGGGTGATCCCGATTACGACGAAAGTATTCCTCTGGATCGTCTTCTTTCAAAATCTCACGCGGACAGTCTTCGCACCACGATCAATTTAAACAAAGCCTCCGCTTCCCAACCGCCCTCCGTAAATCAACAAAAGGAAAGCCCAGAGACCACTCACTTTTCCATTGTTGATCAGCATCGCAATGCCGTTGCTCTCACCTACACCTTAGAATTCTCCTACGGCTCAGGCATCGTTGCACCCGGGACGGGTTTTTTGCTCAACAACGAAATGGGAGACTTCAACGCCGGTCCGGGTATTACCACCGATCAAGGCCTTATCGGTACCCCGTCAAACCTGGCGGGACCCAGCAAACGCATGCTGAGCAGCATGACTCCAACCATTCTCGAAAAGGATGACCAACTCTTTATGGTTACCGGAACCCCGGGAGGACGCACGATTATCAATACCGTCATGCAAACTATTATCAATGTGGTTGATTACGGAATGAACGCTCAGGAGGCCGTTGATGCTGGCCGCATTCATCACCAGTGGTTGCCGGATCAGTTAAACTACGAAAACGGCAGATTTCCTGAGGAAATCCTTAACGAACTTCGCGAGCGTGGGCACTTGCTCAAAGCGCAAAACTCACAAGGAGTCGCTGAAGTTATAATTAACAATATTGAGGCAGATATTTTGAAAGGCGGAGTCGATCAACGCATTCCTGATGGAGGAGCAGGAATCTGGTGAGGGCAAACCATGCTCCAGTTAAGGTCACTCTCAAGAGCAACCTGTTTATTCGGCAACGGTACCAGCGCTTTTGTGGGGCAGTTCAGATATTGAGTGCCAGACCGTTACAACGAAGTACCTAAATCCTTTTAACAGTCCGACTTACAAGCACTAACAGATAAACTAAGGACTGTTCGCTGAGTTCGTTTTTTTTCTAAAAACGATTACTTTTTCCTCAATCTGGTAATCATTTAATATTACCTCAACACGGATTCCTGAAGAATCCTCACTT
>CALGUT010000389.1 GCA_937920335.1 uncultured Opitutales bacterium | reverse complement strand
CCACTTTTACTACAGACCGATGAGCACTAATCGCATTCTTCTCTTCTCATCACTGTTTCTCGCTTCATGGGGTCTTCGGACCAGTAGCGCTGATACGCAAACTGAGCTGTTCGCTGCGATGATCATGACCAAGGCTCAGCAAGCCAGTTCGATTCCGACAGACAGCGGCGTTCTCGTCAGACACGCTGAAACCGGTCTATGGAAACGACTCGGTCCAAAGATCCAGATGATCAGCAGCGCTACCGTCGACCCATCAAACCCGGATACTATTTTCTTCGCCTGCGGAAACGGAATCGTCAGAACCACAGACGGCGGCGCCAATTGGCGACTCGTGACCGGGTGGCGCGAAAACGACGCCCTTCAAATCGCAATTGATCCCACAAACTCCGACCTTGTCTATGCAGCCACCGCTTGGGGGGTTACGATCTCGAAAGATGGCGGAGATTCCTGGACAGCGGCCAATAAGGGTCTACCTGAATATTTCTCCAAAGGAATCGTCATTGACCATCAACGACCGAAACGACTCCTCCTGGCAACGACAACCGGCTTATTCGAAAGTAAGAATCAGGCAAAGTCGTGGAAGCGTGTTCCTTCATTTCCCAAGGTTGCAGCGCTGCGACTTCGACGAAGCGAAAGTAATCCCGACGTCTGGATCGCCGGCACTGAAGGCCAGGGTGTTTGGATTTCCAAAAACGATGGAAAGACCTGGAAACAATCAGCACCAGATCTCAAGAGCGCCAACATCTACGCCGTTGCGATTGATCCTGCTGATGCGTCCAAACTCGCAGCGGGCGGATGGGGTACTGGCATCTATATCTCTAACGACTCTGGGGTTACCTGGAGTCAGGCAAAGGGAGACCTACCCTCGCCCAACATCACGTCCATCGTGTATGACCAAACCGTGGATCACCGCTTGTGGGCCTCCACTTTCGAGGAAGGAACCTTCTACAGTGACGACGATGGAGCCGAATGGACGAACGCCAACATCGATGGCGCTTATGTCTTCGACTTGGGCTTCCTTCCCGAGGGCCTCAATCTATAGCCAGTTACAAGAACAGGCCGCGGTACGATTCAAATGCCCGCTTGAAATCTATTTGAGAATTAGCGTTTCCAAAGTATTTTCTGGTCTCCGCATCGTTGAAACGTTCGCCGTGCCTCTTACCCATCTCTTCCCACCAAATCCGATAACTGCAAAGTCGGCTAAATGGCTCGCCTGAACAAGGGTTTCGCGTTCAATCTACTCAATCTGAACCGGAAGAAAACATTGATAAAACTCTGCGCCACATTGATCCTACTCATTACCGTTACAGGGTGTGTCTCAATCAAGCACGATTATCCGCGACCGGATTCAACCACTTTTCAAGACACCGAAAATACCTATCTGGGTAGAAAACTGGCTGGTATAGCCGACTCGCAGCCACCGGGATACTCAGGATTTTATCCGCTCAATAATGGTATCGACGCACTCGCAGCACGCCTGATTTTAGCAAATCGAGCTGAACGAAGTATAGACCTTCAATACTACCTCATAAAGAACGACATGGTAGGGAAAGAACTACTTCGAACCTTACTCAGCGCAGCTGATCGAGGAGTTAGAATCAGGTTATTGTTGGACGACGTATTCACACAAGGATACGATGCTGGCATAACCGCACTGGATTCACATGAGAATATTCAGATCCGAATATTTAATCCTTTTAACCGAGGAGCAGCCGGAAGGTTGATCAGTTCTGCCGGCAGATTTTCTGTAGTGCCCCCGCTTAATTCAAGATTAAATAAGCGAGTGTTCGTTTGATTTA
>CALGUT010000388.1 GCA_937920335.1 uncultured Opitutales bacterium | reverse complement strand
TATCCATTCATAGAGTACAAGATTTTTCTTTGAGGAATTTAAAAACACTCCCTAGCTCACAACGTCTTTGCAAAACTGTCCAATTCACCTTTGAAAAAAGCTCGTTTAGACTCAGAAACCAAAGCGACATCAAATCCATTCCTAGCAACTTGGACGAGCTCGTTCATGGAGAATCCCAGTTGCTGATTGAGCGCATAGTATTCTTCTCTGAGAGAGTTTCCGAAAAAGAACGGATCGTCTGAATTGATCGTGACCTTTACACCCGCATCAAACAGTTGACGTATCGGATGAGCCGCCATCGATGAAACTCCATCTACCGCGAGTTTCACATTACTGATCGGGCAGACGTCCAGTGTGACACCTTCGTCGACCAACCGTTTCACCGTTGCCAGGTTTTCAACCGACCGGACACCATGTTCAATCCGGATTACCTTCAACTCATCGAGGCAAAGATCAACAAAGTCCGCACCCATGAATTCACCCGCATGGGCTTTGGTAAATTTGCCTGCCTGGCGTGCGCGTTCCCAGACGTCTGCCGTCCAGGGCTCAAGCGCCGTATACTCAGGACCATGCAGATCAATGCCATCTAGCCCATCCCAAGTCAGGCACTCTTCGATGAGATCGAGCCCAGCGTCCTTGTAGTCGTCATGGCACATACCAGCAAAGATCCGGAGTTCCATCCCTTCAGGTGCAGCTGATCGAATCGCATCCAGAACAGCCGGTCCATTGTCTTCCATAAATAAGATAACCGGTAGGTGAAAACTCGTTTCCACATAACGACAGCCTTGCGCATAACAATTCGCCAATATGATCTCGGCCGCTTCGCCATATCGTTTGGCCGAGGTAAAAAAGGCAGAACAATACTCACCATACCACTGCATGAACTGATCGAAGCTTTCATAGCGAAAATCATCATCCCAAAACGCAGGCGGTTCTGCGTATTTTATCGGGTCCATTTTCTGCAGAAGCTCAAACGGACAAGCACCCTCCATATGCAGGTGGGTCTCGGTTTTTGGTAGTTCACGCACAAAGGTTTCGAAGTCGGAATCGGCACTGTAAGGCATTTCACGGATTAAGCAGATCCACTGCCAACCCGGCAAGGCTTATGAGTAACACTGGGTTTCGATATTGCATGAAATTGAAAGATCCGAAGACTCTGACCTATGATACTCCGCATTCTCCTCACCCTGACCGTTTCACTCACCACCCTCTACTCCAAAGACTTGGTATTCGCCGAAAACTCCGAGTGGGAGATCGTTTCCGAAGGGCATCAATTCGCCGAAGGTATGGCCTGGGACGCAGAGGGACATTTCTACTTTACGGACGTGCCGCGCAACCAACTTTTCAAAGTCGATAAGGATACGGGAGAGAAGACGATGATTTCAGATCAAACCGGAAGGGCCAATGGGATTGCATTCGGACCCGATGGACGCCTTTACGGATGTTCGAGCGGCGATAACGCAATCAATGCCTGGGATCCGAAGACCTGGGAAAAGACTACGGTCAATGAAGGGACCCTATCCAACGATATCGCCATCCTTGACGATGGAACCATCTTTTACACGGACCCCAATTCGAAGCTCGTTTGGCGGTTGGCAAGCCGTTCTCGCGGCAGAAACATAGCCGCTACCCTACCCTGGAAACCGAATGGGATAACGCTGTCGCTCGATCAAAAGGCACTCCTCGTCGCGGAGTTTGATTCCGACACCATACACGGTTTCCATGTAGGAGAGGATTCAAAACTAACCGGCACCAGTTTCCATGCCTACAAACTCGGCATGCCCTCTGACAAACTGGGACGCCTGGATGGCATGGAAGTATTGGCAGATGGACGACTCTTGAGCGGAACCGCACTCGGAACTCAGATAGCCCCCCCCGTTCATGCCGGTTCTGGAGCACAACCCCTGATTATTATACCTTCTCCTGACGGACGCCCACGCTGCAACTACGCACGTATCAGCCCCGACAACCAGTGGCTCTATGCCGCCTACGCCAAAGACTTGCTTCGCCGGCGGATAGTCGACGGATTTGGACAACTCTAAGCGACTGGTTTTATCGCCATTATGAGAAGGCTCCTCTTCACATTCTTGTTCACAATCACGTCAACGGCCATCGCGAACGACACAGATCTGCCGGGTCTGGCCAAACTGAAACCGTTATTCGACTACTGGATACGGGACACCTACGTGACCTATGTCGAAGCAGACGATACCTACTATATGACTGGGACAACTTCCGATCCGAAACGCGACTTTCCGGGTGTCCCGCATGCACGGGATTTTAATGACGGTATCTATGTTTTCAAATCAAAGGACTTGGTCGATTGGCAACCTCTCGGACTTGTTTGGAGTTTCGAGAAGGACGCAACCTGGCACAACGAGTTCGTTCTCTCCGCACCTGATGAACGGAACTTAGCTGACTTCAGCGGGATGCAAGACAGACGCCGCTCGGTGTGGGCTCCGGAAATCCACTTCGTCAATGACAACTTCTACATCGTCGGATGTATGAACTGGCACCCGAGCGATGATACTGAAGAAAATGGACGAGTATTTCTTCTGGAAAGCACCAGCGGGAAACCAGAGGGGCCATACCGGGATCCAGTCGGCAAACCGTTAGGTAATCGTATTGACCCGTCTCTATTCGAAGATGACGACGGTAGCGTCTACTTCGTCTGGCAGGAAAACCGTATCGCTAAAATGAAACCGGACATGAGCGGCTTCGCCGAAGATCCGCGCCGATTGTCAGACGAAAAGTTTCCGGACACTCCTGATGCTCAAGGTGTCTACATTACCAAAAAGGATGGGTTATACTACCTCATTCAAGCGATTTGGTGGAAAAGGAGCAAAAACGGTGACGAAGGCTACTTTCGAGATGGCACCGCGCTGTATTATGATTGCGTAGTTTCTACCTCTAAAAATATCTACGGTCCCTACGGCAAAAAATATACCGCTATTCGCGGTGCAGGCCACAACAACTTGTTTGAAGACCGCGACGGAAACTGGTGGGCCACTTACTTCGGTAATCCAGTCGGGGCGATGCGCCCCTCTTTCACGGCTCGACCCGCAATTATTCCCTTAAAATTCGATGCAGAAGGCAAATTATCAGCAGATTGGGATAAAGTGGGAACCTCGAAAACAGGCAGCTTGGATCGGAATTGAATAAGGTTTAGTCTTTCCATCGTTTGAGTACCGTGGAAACCGGGTTAATCTCGAACATGATCCGATTGGCCCTAGTCACACTAATTTTAACCATAGGAAATCCCGTGAGTGGATATGAGAAAGCTTTTAAAGAAACCGAAGCCGGAGTAATCGAAATAAAAATCATTCCCGGAGGCAGACTACTCGAGTCCAAAGGTGACGGCTCCTATTTCGACAGCTCCAACAGAATGTTCAGACCGCTATTCAACTACATACAGGATAATCAAATATCTATGACAACGCCCGTCGAGGCACGCATGGACCCTGGAGCAATGTATTTTTGGGTCGCGAGCGACCAAACCGACAAGGCAATTGAAGACACAGGACGGGTAAAAGTCATTGACGTGCCTGAGCGCAAGGTCGCGGCGATCGGAGCAAAGGGATCCTATAACCAAAGCAACTTTGAAGAGGCGAAGCGCGAGCTAATGGATTGGGTCTCAGCCCAGGAAAATCTATCGATCAAGGGAGAGCCCTTCGGCGTCTATTGGAACGGACCCTTCACACCCTGGTTCATGAAACGCTTCGAAGTTCAGGTGGAGATTCAGACGAAAAAGGAGAGCTCAAAAGCAAACACTTAAACCTCGGAAACCGCTACTATGTCCACTTTGAAAAAGGCCTTTATCGGATCTCTCGTCGCCGACGCAGTTGCGATGCCGGTTCACTGGTATTACGATGTGAACGCTCTCGACCGCGACTACCCGAAACTTGAATTCTATACCGCCCCAAAGAACCCACACTCAGGGAGCATCCTTTGGCGATCTTCCTACACGCCTCGCAACAAGCAGGCCGATATTCTGCACAATCAGGCAGAGTACTGGGGACAACGCAACATTCACTACCACCAATTTCTAGCAGCTGGTGAAAACACGGTGAACTACCGTTTGGCCGTCGAACTCTATAATCTTATCGTAAAAGAAGGTACCTACAATCCTGATGCTTGGTTAGAGCTCTACACTGATCGTATGCGAACACCAGGCTGGCATAACGATACCTACGTCGAGGAGTACCACAGAGCCTTCTTTGATCGACTTGCCCAAGGCATACCAGCTCGGAACTGCGGCATAGATGATTTGCACATCGGTGGAATCGCTACCGTGCCAGCGCTCGTTGCCGGGCTAGATAGTGTCCAGTCGCTAGACACCGAAACGATCGTAGAAACAGTCCTCGAACACGTAGCGCTGACTCACTGTAATAAACACGCGTTAAAAGCAGCCGAAGGACTCACTCGTATACTCATCGATCTTTCCAACGGAATTCCTCTCAACCAAGCGATAGACACACAAGGAGCGTCATGGGCCACCACCCAACAATTTTCGACCTGGGCTAAATTCGAAAACCGAGCCGTTGTCGGTCGTCACTTAACGCCAGCTTGTTACCTTCCAGACTCGTTCACCGCTTCGCTCTACCTAAGTTGGAAGTATGCTAATGACTTACCTGCTGGCCTCATGGCCAATGCCCGCTGCGGAGGTGACAATTGCCATCGGGGAGCTGTTGTCGGTTCAATTCTCGCCGCAACAAACGGTATCCCTCAAGACTACCTCGATAAACTCGTCTCGCTTCAAAGATTGAAGCCCACCGAAGCAACTCAGGCTACTGAGTGATCTTCAGGTCCGAGTAATGGGCGGTCGTTGAGCCTTCGAACCACAGCGCAACCGCACCTTTCCCGTCGGCACCTGATTTCAAATCATTCACGATAAGTGTCGGTTGATCATTTCCGTGCACAAAGAGTTTTGCTGTTTCACCTTCGACGACAATTTTGACAGCGGTCCACGTAGCGGGTTGCAGGTCTACATAGGCCTCGTATTTACTGGGCGTTTCCTGCCTCAAACGAAACCAGGGATAATCTGGATGAGAAATATACTGAGCCGAGTGGTTTCGGCGTTCCTGATCATTGGCTCGTCCGTTCGTAGGCCGCAGGTAGAAACAATCGTAAGTTGCCATGTCCTCTTGAACGCGAAACGCAACACCGGCAAACCCCCGAGCTCCGCCCGACGCGCCAGGCGCCGGTTCTCCCGCCAGCTTAAGTTCGATCGTTCCATTGTGGAAATCCTCCCCCACAACAATCAAATGATCTACACGTCCAGATTCCCCTGCTGCCGGACCTCCCGAGTTTCCTCCGGCCTCCCGCAAACGTCTTGCCTCGGCCAGCTTTTCCCGGGCCTCCTCCGAAATCTCCGCCTTGATAGCTTGCTTACCCTTGTAGCTTACAGATTCAACGACGGCATTGTGAGGCTTGAGATTAGCTGGTGACAACGGATCGCTTTTGTGATGACCAGCTGAAAGAGCTAGCGCTCCAATAAACATTACGAGAGCTGCGGTAGAACTTAGGCGGTATGGGGTAATTTTCATCAAATCCATGGGTTTAGGGATTACTGAGTCCAGATAAGCGGTATCCGAACCATCGACAGATAGAATTTAGATGAGTCGTATCACTCCAGTTCTATTTTTTAAACCCATTTCGCTAATAAGGATTAAAATTTTCCCGCAAGTCCCAAAATCTTGAAGTCGGCACCTCACAGGTGATTAGATCATCACGATTTTATTCGCGCTTTCGAGACTTCGATATTCGCACCCATAGATCCATGCTCGCATATTATTTCAATTTTTTGCCACTGGTACTATTCCTGATACTGCCGTTCCTACTGTTCGCAAAACGCCGTCAGGAGAATCAACGCTGGGGCCATTCCCTTAATGATCGCCTGCTTCGCTCAGCCGGAGATAGTACCTTGGAAGCGATAGAGCGGCTTAATGTAAGGCTGACCCACCACTTAAAGTGGATCGGAATTACGGTATCCATTCAGGTCATCGGACAGAGTCTACTCGTTACGTTCACAAGCGGAAGCCTTCAAGGACTATTACTTCCAATGTTAAGCGCTCTTACCATCGCATCCTTAATCTGGCATTTCGCCACAGTGACCCACGCTCTAATCAAAAGAAGCCGGCAGACCGGACACTATCACGGCGAACGAATCGTGGGCGAACACCTCAAGATGTTGACGATCGAGGGATATCGAGTGTTCCATGACCTACAATTTGACGGCTTTAACATAGATCACGCGGTGGTAGGTCCCGGTGGCGTATTTGCACTCGAAACCTTAGTCCGCCAACCAAGAAAATCGGACGGAGCGAATCCTAGCGTAGGCTTTGATGGTGAGTATCTGAAGTGGCATAAATGCAAGCCTCGTGATGAAGCGATCACCAGAGCCCTCGAACGATCGAAAGCGCTTCAAGAATGGCTAACAGGACGGATACCCCAGACACTACCCGTAATTCCCCTACTCGTGATCCCAGGTTGGAAGATAGACGGAGAACGGAAAGGAAAGGTTAGCGTACTCAATCCGAAATTCCTGGCTAACTTCTTCCAGACTGAAGAAAACTACACCGAAATTTTGGAGCCGACAGCCATAAAGCGGATTTCACAGCAGCTTTTGGAAAAATCCCGCTTTCAAATTACGAACGAGGCAAAAGAAAAGGCCGACTGCGAAGAGCCGGCCTTTGAAATGAAAGAAGAGGAATCGCCTTTAGCTGTTTAAACAATTCTGAAGGTATTCCGCAGCTTTGAAATTCTGGATCACGACGATGGATTCACCATTCTTTTGAATCCTCACTTCGGGCACATTGATCATAGGTGTCTTGTGCGGAGCAAATAAGATATCGTCGTGAGTCGCATTTTGGCTTTCAGCGAACAGATCAGGAGTTAAATGCCCTCCTAAATGGTCGCTTCGACCCGTGGCAACGTGAACCGTGCCTAAAACTTTCTCGTCCTGAATATCACGACCTGAAACCGGAAGCACCTGCGTGCCGAACCCGAGTTCTCCGATTTCACCCGTAACCGGGTCCCGGGTCATCTTGGCATTGTGCGTATCGATAGTCGTTTGATCACCTTGCAGAAGTTCCGCGGCTTGGATACGCCCTTCAGCAACATTCATGATACCGATTGTGCCATCATCATAAAGCATCGGGAACTGTCCTTCAGCTCCATCCGGAACAAAGTAGACCTCCCCTGCGGGAAGATTGGCGATATCAGGCTTCTTACCCAAACACAAACCATGGCTCTTTTGTGCTTCCTGCTTGTTGAGGATTAACTTGAGCGTAAATGTATCTCCAGCTACTTCGAAATCGATTTCCGCGAAATCTGACTGAGTCATTCCCAAGCGCAGTTTTTCCGCCTGCTTGGAAACTTCATTGTAATCGACGGCCAAACCTGAGGCCAAAATGATGTCATTCATGCCGTGCATGGTAGCTCCGCGGAATCCAATTTTCTTGGCAGAAGCTGTCAAAGGTGCCGTAGCAGATTCCGTAGAAATACAGAGAATCAGATCGTAAGGTTTGTAGACGTCATCTTCGAGCCTAAGATGATTGCCTTCAATGTCGTAGCAATCTTCAGGGAGGTCCAAATTTGAGCCGCCCGTGCGTTTGTAAGCAAACATTTCACCTCCGGAAAACCCAAATTCCTCGGCGACGCCACCCTTGAGGCCGAGATAAAATTTCTCGTAAGCATGCCGCTGGATCGTAAGGGACTCATCTTTAAGAAAGGCAAAGTCTTTGATGTCGCGAGGGTCTTCGAGGTCTATCAGGATACAGACTCTCTCTCCCGGCTCGGGATCGAAAACGGTTTTCAGCAATCGCCCCAAATTGAATGGAGGGAATGTCTTTAAATCTTCTTCTGTGGTTGGTGTATCTAACATATTCATTTTTTTTTTACTTTAAGTCCAAATGATCGCGTGCCGCTGCGCGAAGTAGCCAGTTTTAATTCGTGTAATGATCGGACTCTTTAGCTAACTAATGGTCCATATGTCGTCCATCGCTCTACATCCTTACAAAAAAATCCTGGTATTCTCCCTCTGGCTGGCGACCTGGTTATTTGTCGAACTGGATGTTCCTATCAAAGCACTCTGGCCGAGTATTCTGGCACTTGCGTCAGTACTGCTTCTACGGAAGGTAATCTTCGGTTTATTGGTCGGCGGCTCAGCGGGCGCAATTCTACTGGCAAACGGAAATCCGATCACCGCTTTCACCGCCTTTTTCACGGAACACCTCATCCCATCCCTCCAGAGTGGTTGGAATATCTCGGTGCTTATTTTCACACTGCTCCTCGGTGGCTTCGTAGCACTGATTGAGAAAGGAGGCGGAATCCAAAGCCTGGTCCAAGGCTGGTTGCAAAAATCAGATGCGCTTAAAAAACGGGTCCAATGGTCTGCGTTTAGCCTGGGTATCATTTGTTTCTTCGACGGATTAGCCAATAGCCTGCTGGTGGGAAAATCACTGACCCCTGTCGCCAAACAAGCCGGAGTCTCGCGGGAAAAACTGTCTTATATCGTCGATTCAACGAGTGCCTCAGTTGCCTGTGTAGCAATCATTTCGACCTGGATTGCCTATCAGTTATCTATGATTCAGCAGGGTTATGCCGCCGCCGGAATTCCTGAAGTAAATGCATTTGCTCTATTCTTTCGATCCATTCCACTGAACTTTTATTGCTGGTTTACCCTAGCCCTTCTCGCAATCGTCATCGCCCGCAACTGGAATATAGGATCTATGAAAACCGCCGAGGCGGAAACAACAATTTCGACGCTCAAGGACGAACCGAAACACAGACCTTCGAACGGAGCCTGGAGGGCGGTCATCCCCTTGGTCTTTTTAATCGGCGGACTTATAATAGGCCTCTATGTAGATGGTGTTGAAGGCGGAATCCTACCTCTGAGTCTTACAAAAGTGGCTACCGCGTTCGGAGCGGCTGATGCCGCAAAACTCCTGGTCACCATAAGTGCACTAGGCTGCACAATTGCTTACCTAACCAACGTAACCGCATTGAAAGATGAGGATCCGGGCGACATATTTTTAGGCGGCGTGCTCCATCTGTTTAATCCCTGCCTCATTCTAATTAGCGTCTGGGTATTGAGCAGTACCATCAAGGGGCTCGGTGCCGCCGAGGTCCTCTCACACCTCCTCGACGGAAATCTGCCAATCGGTTTGTTTCCAGCGACCGTTTTTGTAGTCGGCACATTGATCTCATTCACAACCGGTTCCTCTTGGGGAACCATGGGGGTCCTCATGCCTCTTGCTTTACCCGTAGCCATCTCCCTATTGGGCGGACAGACCGATCTCACATCGTCACTCATCCCTGCAACGATTGCGGCCGTTTTTAGTGGAGCGGTTTTCGGAGATCATTGTTCTCCTCTGAGTGATACCACAATCGTCGCATCTATCGCCTGCGACATCGAACCCCTCGATCACGTACGATCACAAATTCCTTATGCGCTGATCGCAGCGGGAACAGCACTTCTTATCGGCTTCGTTCCCAGCGGATTTGGTTTACCTAGCTGGATCAGCCTGATCGCCGGCGGTGCATTCTTACTATCACTTCCTAAGCTGTTTAAGACGGTTTAACAACTTATGTCACATCCGACTCCGCAGACGATTGCCAAGCGCAACGTCCGACTCTTTATCGCCTTTCGAACGCTCTTCAACGCGCGTTTCTATTATCCCATTTTTGCGATCATATTCCTGGATTTTGGACTAACGATCGAGCAGTTCTCTCTACTCAATGTAGTCTGGGCGATTACCATCATCATTGCAGAAGTACCATCGGGCGCATTGTCCGACTTATTCGGCCGCAAAAAGCTACTGGTATTCACCTCCATTCTCATGGTTGGAGAGATGGCGATCTGGGCACTTGCCCCTAATAGCGACCCTACCGTTCTGTTCTGGATTCTAGCCGTCAACCGGGTCTTGAGTGGCTTGGGTGAAGCCTCCGCAAGCGGATCGGACGAGGCATTGGTCTACGATTCTCTCGAGCAGGCTGGCATGAAAAAAGACTGGTCCAAAGTGCTGGCACAAACTCAACGGTTTCAGTCCTTTGGATTCATGATCGCCATGATAACAGGAGGAGTGATCTACGACGTCGGTGTCGTTCAAAAAGTAACTGACCTGTTCGGCATGTCACTCGATGTAACGAAAGATACGATCCTTCGCTGGCCCGTCTACCTCACACTGGTTACTTCGATCTTCACTCTATACGTCGCTTCACGGTTTACAGAGCCAAAAATCTCCCCCAAATCAGAGGACCAAGAACAGCCTGCCGTAAAGGAGGCCTTCAAACAAACGTGGACTGCAGGAAAATGGATCGGGCGAACTCCATTCGCGCTAATCGTCATCGTTACAGGCGCATTTGCAGATAGTGTCATTCGAATGTTCGTTACCCTCGGCAGTGAATACTACCGGTTGATCGAATTCTCACCTGTTTATTTCGGATTCATAGGTGCAGGCATTTCAGCACTCAGTATTCTGACTGCATCCTTAAGTAAATGGCTCATCGATAAACACTCACCCACTTTTAACTTCTTCACGATCACGGCCATCGCTACGGTAGGATTTGTGGGGGTCACTTTCTTCATCCCTTACATCGGCTTGGTATTCGCAGTCATGCTATTTATGGCATTTTCGATTACAATGTTCGCTGTTTCCTACTACCTGAACCATATCACTGAAAAGTCCATGCGGGCAACCGTACTGAGTTTTAAGGGTCTCGCCTTCAATCTCGGCTACGGATTCATTGGATGGATGTATGCACTACTCGGATACTATTTACGGGAGGACCCGACCCTTGCCGCGGACAAGGATGCACACTTCATCGCCGGCATAGGATTCTTCCCCTGGTACTTCGTTATCGGAAGCGTAATCGTCGCTCTATTTGCTTTTTCGCGCTGCCCAAAACCCAGTAAGACATTTCGCGAAATGGACGAAGCGATAGACGACTGAGCTACAACGCTTCCTCGAAAGCCGCGATAATCTGCTCGATCGGCTCGCAGCCCACAGAGATTCGTATTAGATCCGGATTTATTCCGTAGGATTTCAAATCTTCTTGTCCTGATTTTTCGGATACTAAATCATAATGCGCCATATACATAAACGGGCTCATCAAGGTGAGATCCATTCCGAAGCTGGGGCCTTTGCTTATTCGGCATTTGTCGTAGAACTCCTCCAACGGTTTCATCAAATCAATAGTGATCATACTACCCGGCGACCCCGCACCTTTTTCGATTCTACGGTAGCGCTCGCCATTGCCACCACTGTAAGCCCAATGCGTGTGTCGCACCCCCGGATGATTCTCAAAAAAAGCTGCCAGTTTCAACGTATTCGCGTTCACCTGTTCCGCCACAGTCTCCATTCTAGGAATCTGAGTAGCTACACACCGAACATCGCGATGGTAAGGCGGCTCCACGTGTTGCGCGATCCCGTCCTTAAGCGCATCATAAAATGGCGAGTTCGATTGAAGCGCAACCGTTCCCATCATAGCATCCCCTTCGTGAGAAATATACTTCGTAAGGCTGGTCACCAACACATCTGTGAAGGGTAATACGTCGACATTGAGAACTGAACTCACTGTAGGGTCGACCACGAGGGCCACCCCATGCTTACGCGCCAGATGAAGCAATCGTTCCACATCAGGCGTCTGCACTAAGGGGTTCGTTGGCATCTCAGAAATAATCCCAGCCACTTCGTGACCGCGTTCCTCCAAGATCCCTTCCAGAACGTCGAGATCCGTCGGATCCTGGACAAAGATTTTCTTCTCATCGTCACCCGCAAATTTGTTCAAGATTTCGTACGTATCGACGTACATCCAACCAAGTTGAATCCAGTAGGAGCGATCCTCCTTCGCTTGAATTCCCTGAATACTACGAAATGCTGCGTAGACGGCACTCATACCCGAATTCGTCAAAAAAACATCTTCGTTGGTTCGCGCTCCTATCTTCTCCGTCAGAGTATCTTGGAGATTCTCGTAGGCATCTGGATCTGGCTCAGTAACCTCGTGCTCTTCCAATAGGCCAGCGGCCGCCAACAAATCTTCCGCCTGCCGGGACGATATACGGCAACCCGTATGTTGGAGGAATTTTCGGGCCTTAAGTTCAACCGCTTCGTCTTTCTCAATCCCCACAATCGCGTAGGCTTCATCAGCAATCACCTTTACATGGCGAAACCCCACATAACGTTGAAGATCTTTAGCGGCATGGGTCGAACATAGGCAATGAACGTTCCGGTCTTCCAAACTGAATTTAGCCTGAATATGTGCTTCCCATTCCAAAACACGGTGGTGTGCCACAAAACGCGGGTAGGCAATCTTCAACTGGGCGTGAGTATCCGGATCGCGCTCTTCATAAAGAATCACATCCCGTAAACTGGGAAAGCTGACAGAGATCGCGTGCGGCTTCGCCGGGATTGGAGTGGCGAAAGGGATTTGGCGCGTTGGAATTTCCACAAAGTATTAGTGAATTAGAAAACTTGGAAGCCAAGCACCCGAACACAGGAGTTCAATCGTTTTCTG
>CALGUT010000387.1 GCA_937920335.1 uncultured Opitutales bacterium | reverse complement strand
CGTGCATGTGGACTTTGTTTTCGACGGCGTATTGCCCATACTCGTCGGTGGCTCCGTAAATGAGCCCTGGGCGAACACCAGCGCCCGCTAGCCAAACCGTAAATCCGGTTGGGTTGTGGTCGCGACCATCACCGTTCTTTTGCGCGTAAGGAGTTCTTCCAAATTCGCCGCCCCACCAGACGAGAGTATCTTCCAGAAGTCCCCGTTGTTTTAAGTCGGTCAGTAATCCGGAAATCGGTTTATCAACAGCCATGGCATGCTCCTTGTGCTTGGGCATGTCGTTGTGTTGATCCCAGGCGGGGTTGTTCGAGTTGTCACTGTAGTTGACCTGAATAAACCGAACACCTTGTTCAGCCATACGTCGTGCCATCAAGCATTGGCGACCGTAGTTGTCAGTGGGCTCTTCATCGATTCCGTAGAGTTTCTTGGTCGCGTCCGATTCTTTGGAGATATCCATTATATCGGGAGCGTTTGCCTGCATGCGCCATGCGAGCTCATAAGAGTTGATAACGGCCTCTAGTTCCGAGTTGTCGGGCATACTCTGGCATTGCTCATGGTTCATGGCCTGCAAGAGATCGAACTGTTTTTTCTGCCGTTCGGGTGATAACTGGGAGTTGGTTAGATTCTGAAAACGAATATCCGAAGCGTCCATCCCGGCGCGGCCCACGGCGGTGCCTTGGTAAACGGCAGGAAGAAAGGCGTTACTGTAATTTCTAGGCCCCCCGTTACCCATGGATGGACTCAAGCTCACGAAGCCCGGCATGTCCTGGTTTTCGGTTCCGAGCCCGTAGTTCACCCAGGCTCCCATGGAGGGGCGTATGAAATTGGTAGAACCGGTGTGGAGGAATAGCGTGGCAGGTCCATGGGCTACACCTTCGGTCTGCATGGAGCGAATGATGCAATACTCGTCTGTATGCTTCGCCATGTGAGGAAACAGCTCCGATACCCAGGCACCGTTTTGTCCACGTTGTTTAAAATCCCAGAGCGGTTTCATGACCCGCTGAGTCGAACCCATACCAGTCTTCGCTAGGATCCGTTGATCGGTAAAGTCGAGCATTCGCCCGTCGTCTTTATAGAGCTGAGGCTTATAGTCAAAACTGTCGACTTGGCTAACGCCGCCGGCCATGAACAAAAAGATGATCCGTTTTGCCTTGGGAACCAGGTGGGGAACTTTCGCCAATAGGGGATTGGTAATACTGGATGCCGAGGCTTGCTGGGCCATGCCAGCCGCTGCCATGTACCCGAATCCGCAGGCTAGATTCTTGAGTGCGTCTCGTCGGGAAATGGGGTGTTTTTGTCTGTTCATGGGGGTGCTAATTGATATACCTGAAATCGATGGAGCCAAAGAGCGTTTGAAAAACCGAAGCCCAGTCTTCTACGGAATCGTTGGAAAGTCCATCTCCAAGGTGTTGATTGACCAGAGCTGCTTCTTGTTCGGTGGGCGGTCTGCCCAAAGTTTTTATGAAGGCCCGTTCCAGTCGCTGCTCCTTGGGGGTGACTTCATCCAACAATACTTCAGCTGCTTTACGGGATTGTTCTATGACAAATGGATTGTTGAGCATGTAGAGCGCCTGAAGCGCAACCGTGCTCACATTGCGCTGGCCGATTGAGAAATTGGCGTTTCTAAAATCAAAGAGTTCAAACAGCTCGTGGCGCTTTACGCGAAACGCAGGAGTATAGACGCTTCGGCGAGTATCCTCGAACAAATAGTTATACTCGATTTTCTGGGCGGCAGTGCTGTTCGCATTGATTATTCCGGCTCCGTCTATGTTCGGGCCATAGAGTTGCAGGTCGAGATTTCCGTTTACGGCGAGTATCGCATCGCGGAGTTGTTCAGCGTCCAGTCGACGCAGGGGAAATGACGTTAGTAGGCGATTATCGGCATCGAGCTGCTTGGCCTCTGGGTTCACTTCGGTCGCAAGTTGCCAGGTACGAGACATCAGGATTTCTTTGATCATCGCTTTGGTCGACCAGCCATTCTCCTGGAGCCGGATGGCCAGGTAATCGAGTAGTTCTGGATGGGACGGGCCCAGGCCCGTTGTTCCGAAATTGTCGGTGCTTTGAACCAGACCGGTTCCGAACAACCAGGTCCAGATACGATTGGCGATGACACGGGACGTAAGTGGGTGTTCAGGGCTGATCAACCATTCTGCCAACTCGAGACGACCACTGGAATCGTCGGGCAGGGACGGGAGTTCTCCCTGGGTAGCGACTTTGAGAAAGCCCCGCGGAACAATCTTTCCTTTTCTGTGAACTTCGCCGCGAATGCGGATTGCCGAATCACTGACGTGTGTATCATCCAGAACCGTCATCGCAAGTGGGCGTCTCTTCAGTATTTCGGTTAGTGGCTTCAGCTCTTTCCCAATCAATTGAAGGTCGCTGTTAACCAAATCGATATGCTCGCTTCGTTCAGCGCTTGATGCCTCTTCCGTGGACTCTATGCGTTCCCACTGTACCGCATCTACGACTACGTAGCCATCCGTATCTTTATTGGAAACGGTTAGTGTGTAGGATACGCCTTTGTTGAAATAGAATTGCCCGAGAGATCGAAATCTTCCGTGGACGTCTGGCGCAATCCGTTGATCGAGTAGTATGCCCGTTTCTCCGTCGGCATGAGCGATGGTTATGGGTGTGTTGGTAGATCGACTCGTTGCCTCACTATAGGCGATTCGCACTTCGTAGAGTCCGTCGAAAGGAATTATCGTATCGAAGCTTAGGGTACTCGAGCCCTTAGCTGCATTGCCGTCGTGCTGATAGCCTTCGCCAATGTAATTTTGGGAGTATTGCGAGAATAGCCAGGTACCGGTCTTGGTGGCGGAATCATCGTTCAGGATGATTCCTGGAAAAAGCCGTTGGCTGGCGGGTTTTCCAGGTTTGGGTGGTTTCTTCGACTTTTGATCAAGGATGGCGAGTTCCGTCCTTAAAAGGCTCAATTCCCAGTTTAGGGCATCTGCCTTAGCTTCTGTTTCAGCGAGTTTTTCGCCCGCCGGCCCATCGAGTGGTAGCTTGGAATCAATCCATCGAGCTACATTGTCGGTGTAATTGTAAAGCGTACGGGTACTCTTGAAAATACCGGCCATCGCGTAATAGTCGGCGGTTGGAATAGGATCGAACTTGTGATCGTGGCAACGGGCACAGCTCAAGGTCATTCCCATGAAGGCCTTTCCCAGCGTATCGATCTGTTCGTCAATGACGTCGTAACGCAGTAACTGCTTATCCTGTTGCTCGTAGTTGGTCGGACCCAGGGCGAGGAACGCGGTAGCGGTTAGTTGGCGACTGCGCTGTTCCGCAGTTTCGTAAGGGAGTAGATCTCCGGCCAATTGTTCTTTGATAAATTGATCAAAGGGCATGTCGTTGTTGAACGCCTGGATAACGTAGTCGCGGAAGCGCCAAGCGTCTTTGAAGAGCAGGGTGCGACCTCCGCCGCTTGATTCAGCGAATCGAGCCACGTCTAGCCAATGGCGTCCCCACCGTTCTCCAAAGTGCGGTGAAGCGAGCAAGTCATCGATGAGGGATTCAAAGGCGTCAGGGCGATCTTCGGCAAGGAAGGTTTCGATCTGTTGGGGAGTAGGGGGCAGGCCAATCAACGCGAAGTAGACGCGACGAACCAATTCTTGTGGGGTGGCGTCCCGAACAGGTGTGACCACTTCTGCTTCTTGTTGAGAGAGGATAAAAGAATCAATCGCGCCCCGTGCCCAGCTTTTGTTTTTAACCTGGGGCGGTTCGGGCTTTTGTATTGCTTGAAACGCCCAGTGATCTTTACCGCGCTCATAGTTCGGTAATGATTCTCGGTTTACGAAATTGGCTCTAGGGTCGGGAGCTCCTAATTTGATCCAAACCAGGAGGTCGTGTATCTGGTCTTCGGTGATGCTCAGTTTCGGATGCTGTGGAAATACATTCGGTGTGTTCAACAGTTGGGCGATCAGGCTATCTTTAGTATTACCTGGTTCGATGGCGGGCCCGAGGAAGCCGCCCACTTGCCAGCCGGCTTTGGAATTGAGGTTCAGCCCGCCTTCCTCTTGTTCAGGCCCGTGACACGCGATACACTGGTTTAATAGAAGGGGTCTAATCTTCTTCTCAAAATGCTCAAGGCCCTCATCTGCGCCAGCGAGGCTGCTGGCAAACACTACGAGTCCCAGTGTTATTGAGGCGAAGTATCTTCTTAGGTGGGTAATCAAGGGTAACATCAAAAGGCCGGATGATACCACCGATCCCGCCCCATTTTGTCGAGGATAATTGGAATTCAAGAAGTGAAAACGCCTCAGGGGTTTCTTCAATGGGTCCTTAATGAAAAGGAGTGAGCTTCGCCGGGTAGCGCCGGTCAGCATTCCATTCTCCGAAGTAGATGGCACCGTCGCGGTCCACGTAGAGATCGTGCCCGTGGATAAAGGTCTTAGCGGTTTGATACATCGGTTGGAGGTCTCCGTTGATATAGGTGGGTTCACTTCCGCCAGGAGCACTGATGACTCGCTTTGTTTTTCGGTCCATGACGATGAGAAATCCGGACTGTCCCAATCGTTCGCCGGTGCCGTTTTCCTTGGACCAACAGACCGCGGTGTAAATCTTGTCCTTGGTAAAGAAGAGCTGTCCCGCATAGGCACCTGGCAGGTCGATCGTTTCGACATGCGTTCCATCCAGTGTGAAGGCTTTGATCTGATTTTCGCTGCGAGAAGGAACCCAGGCCAACGGCAGCTTAGGGTCGGAGGTGTCCAGGGAGATCCCGTGAGCATTGCTGAGGTTGCTGGCGTCGTCGGTCTTTCCGCCCCAACGGCGAACGAGCTCTCCGGTCATCGTCATCTCGTAAATGAAGTCGGTCGCGTAGCCGTCGGCGATCAGAACGGTTCCTTGGGGTGTTACGGCTACATCGCAGGGCATGAACTGTTTGTCACCCACTTTGCCGATCCCCATTTCGAAAGGGGTAGGGAGCGCCTTCACGATCGTTCCATCGGTTTTCAGGATGGTAACGCGTCCGTTTTTCGGAGTGGCGTTCCAGCCTTCAGCTGCAAAGTGCCACCCACAATCGACGTGGATCAGAAACTCCTCGCCGTCCTTTTCAAATATTTCAATCCCGTGACCACCGACCAGTCCCTCTCCAAAAGCGCGGACGAATGTGCCATCCTTCTTGAAAACCACGAATGCGTTCTTCGGGTGATCCGTGATGACGTAGATTAAACCGTCTCGACCTTCAGCAAGGGCATGTGAATTGATCACGGGTGCCACTGCTGGATCTGCTTTTGCCCAGTTCAAGTCGACTTCATAGAGCAGGCCGTTGTGACCCAGAACGGTTCCTTGTGCGGAATTATCGTAGGTCAGACTGTGAGGGTGGGGAGACTGGTCTCCGTGCCCGGAAAGCTGAAGGTGTGCCGCAAACGTGAGGAGGACGATTGTCTTTTGTAGGAGTCTCATTGGATTAAAGTGCTTCAGTGTGGAGGACGGGTGGTTTATCTGAGCGATAGTTGACACCATACCACTCGGCCTTGGCTTTTCCGTTCTCAACGGTGATTCCCAGGAAGCCGCCTTTGCCGCTAAAGTAGCGATGGTAAATCTCATCTTTCCCGGGATTGCCTCCGAAGTTATGTTGATCGTTGACGGAACCACAGCCGAGCTCGACCAGTCCGGTCTTCGGATCCTCCGAGCAATACTGCCAGTGTCGGTCTCCACAGATTACGTAGGTGTTTTCTTGTGCGCTAAGGAAGTCGCGTAGCTCTTGTCCTTCATGTTTGAATACGTCGTTTCCGTGGTTATCCGCTTTTCCTTTTTTGTCAGGACCTACAATGGGACCGGGAGAAATAACGAATTTGTAGGTGGCGTCCGATTCCAGGATGGTTCGCTTGAGCCAGGCCTTTTGCGTGGCCCCGAGAATCGTTTTGTTCGGACCGTCTTGCATCCGGTTGGAAGAACGAAAATCACGGTTCTCGGTCATCCATATCTGCACATCTTTTCCCCAACGGTAGGTCCGGTAGGTATGTTCGCCCATGGGAACTTGTTCACGGAACAGCTTGAGCCCCTCAGCGAAGGTTAGGTCACCATAAGTCTGTCCGGGCCAGCAATCATTCTTCAAGGTGTCGTGATCGTCCTTCATGAAGTAGGACGTTACGTTCTGGTGAAAGGTCTGGTTGTGGCCGTATGCGAACATCAGGTTCCACTTGGCGCGTGCCTGAGCGATTGTTTTCGCCAATGGCGCTTTGTCGTAGTAAACGATATCTCCGGTATGAACGAGGAAGTTGGGTTGGAATTCGAGCATCTGCTCGTAGGTCAAGTGACCTTCACGTCCTGAATCGATACTGCGGATTGCTTGGCAGGTGGTTACGATAAAGCGAATGGCTTCGGCGTCGTCAGGACGCGGTGCTGTAAGGAATTGTCCTTTGGCGGTGGCCGATATGCCGTCGCTGCCAACGGGGCGGGCTTCTACCGCGTATTCGTAGAGTGTGTCGGATTCTAGATTGTTTAACTGAAATTGGAAAATGTAGTCGGAGAGCCTCGATACGCTTTCCCAGTCGGTAGAGATCGTTTCGGAGCGTTTTTCTTGAGGCCAGTAGCTGACTCGAGTTTCACCTTCCATGCCGGGAAAGACATCGTCAGGCATTGTGCCTGCGTCTTTTTCCGTGTCGGTCAGCCCTTCCGTGAAAATGGGTAATTGGTCAAAGTTCGCTTCGGGCGTTTGGGTAAGACGAACCCAGACGATGGCGCTTTGTGTATCCACTTCACCGACTTTAACGCCATTGCCGATAAACGGACCTTCTTTAGCGATTAGGGAGAGGGGGATCAGAAACAGGGTAGTAACTAGAATTCGAATCATGGCTAAATCGCATAGCAGGCGTGCCTCCCAGGCAAGCGATTTGCGCGTGCTAACCGTTAGACGAACGACGGTCCCGATCACTCAGGTTGTAGTAAACGATACCCGCTAACACGAGTACGACTCCGATCACTTTCGGTAGATTTAGCGATTCCCCGAGAATCAGCGCAGAGCTGAATACGGCGATGGGGAGCTCGACCGATGATAGCACACCCCCGAGGCTGCTCCCGGTTAATGGTAGACCTCTCATAAGCGCTATAACCGGGAGTGTTTGACCAATCGCTCCAAGGACGATGGCCAACCCGGCGAACATCCACAAGTTGCCGGTGATGGGAAGCCAGAGGCTGGGGACGAAGGCCAGGATGACCAGAGTTCCGATAAAGCCGATTCCTGATACCGCGAAACAGCGGAACTCGGTAGTCGTATGACCGGCGATGCCGGGTGTGATAATGAATACGACTGCCCAGCACATGGCGGCGGTTAGCGATGCAAAGACGGCAGGTAACGCACCCGGCTCTTTGAAGCTGGTAGCAATCTCAGTAGTTAAGAATGCGCCGATGAGGATCGATAGGATTGCCGCCATCTTTCTCCATGAAAAGACCTGGTGCTTGGCCAGTAACGAGTAGGCGTACACCACCGGTAGGTACATGAACATCAACGTTGCCCCGATAGCTACCGGTCCGACGCTAAATGCGTAAAACAGAAGATTTCCTACGCCGATGGTGGAGAGTCCCAGTCCGAGCAGACTCCACCAGTGACTGGGGCGAGTAGGGCGCAGTTTCTTGAAGAATGACTTGGCGAAACTCCCGAAGAAAATTGCTGCGAACAAGGTCTCAACGAGAAACACCTGAAGAAAAGAAATGCCAAACCCCAATGCGAATTTGATAAGGACGCCATGGAATCCCCAGCAACAGCCGCTGGTTAGTATCCAGAGGATCCCGGGGAGACGGCTCGTGGGTGAATTATCAGATGTGCTCAAGTGTTCGAGTTAAAGGGCTAAAGCATGGATCGGGTCAACGATCATATTATCGCCGGTTAGTAGCTAAGTGTGTACCATTTTGTCCTTTTACTGATTCGTGATTCTGGCTTAGCTTAAGTTATCAGACGGTTCGTTCGACTAAACCCATTTGTTACCCATGAAAATTTACCCCCTGCTAGCCTTTACAGTCTGCATAGCCGTTAACTCCATCAGCGCCGCAGATGAAGCTGAGCTGGGTGTCTTTCATCAGTGGACGGATATAGGTTCTCCTGGCGTAGTGGGCAGTGCCTTTTATAAAGCTTCCGAAAACGCTTATTACTTGAAGGCGTCCGGTGAAAACATATGGGGCGAAACCGATAGTTTCGGCTTTCTCTGGGCACCCATGGAAGGGGACTTTTCGATGGATGGCATAGTTACGATCATCGACTTAACCGATGCGCCTCACAGAAAGGCAGGCTGGATGATTCGCTCCTCTCTGGACCCCGATGCGGCTCATGTGACCTGCGCGGTTCACGGGGATGGGCTGGTTGCATTCCAGTATCGGCCGACTGCGGGTGCGGCCACAGTTGGTATCCGTTTTGATATGAAAGCGGCCGAGGAGATTCGTTTAACGAAACAGGGTAATAACTTCACAATGGTTGTTGGCAAGCAAGGTGCCAACAGTGAATCGAAGACTCTGGAACTCGACGGTTTTGAGGGCGCACTCTTTGCCGGACCCTGGGTCTGTTCGAAAAACGTTGAAAAGCTTGAAGCCGCACGATTCGGTCAAGTGAGTATTCTCGTCCCCTAAGTGATAACTTTCTCACCCATCAGCACCACCCACTATGAAAAGAAGAACGTTTATTAAGGCTGCCGGTTTGGCTGCCGCTTCATCGACCCTTCCACTTTGGTTTAAAGAAGAGTTAATGGCTAAGAGTCACTTGCCTGCGCCGAAAATGGCAAATGACCGGCTGGGTATTGCGCTTATCGGCTGTGGTGGCAGAGGCACGAGCGTCGCCAGGGAAATGGTTTACTACGGAGACATGGTTGCGGTGTGTGATGTGGACGATGCGCAGATTACCAAGGCACAGGGGATTTGGCCCAAGGCCCGAGGGGTGAAAGACTTTCGTAAGGTGATGGAAATGAAAGATGTCGACGTGATCATCTGTGGCACGGTTGACCATTGGCATACGCTGGTGTCACTAGCCGCCATGCGGGCTGGTAAGGATGTGTATTGTGAGAAACCGCTTACCCTGGCCATCGACGAGGGAAAGTATTTGGTTAAAGAGGAAAAGAAGACGGTCCGTATTCTACAAACGGGTACGCAGCAGCGCAGTGATCCGCGTTTTCGTTTGGCTTGTGAGTTGGTCAGGAATAAGCAGATCGGTGAACTGAAAGAAATTGATGTCTACCTGCCAGCGGGACAACGCAAAGGTCCGTTCGCATCGACCCCGGTTCCAGCGGGGTTGGATTGGGATATGTGGCAGGGGCAAACGAAGGCTGTTGATTATGTGAAGGAACGGACCCATTTGTATTTCCGATATTGGTGGGAGTATTCGGGCGGAACGATGACCGATTGGGGCGCCCATCACAACGATATCGCGCTGTGGGCAACTGGCTTTGAGCGAAGTGGTCCGGTCTCTGCATCCGGTCGAACCTTGATTGATATGATTCCCGGCGGGTTTAACGCCGCGAGCGAATACGAACTGGAGTATGTGTATCCCAATGGAGTGGTTCATCGCTGCCGTAGCACTACTGCGAATGCCTGGAACGGTAGTGTTGTGAATCAGTTTGATCAGCAGCACGGTGTGCGCTTTCAGGGGACCAGCGGCTGGATCTGGGTTACCCGGGGCCACATTGAGTCCAGCATTCCCGAGATTCTAACGACGCCCTTGCCTTCCGGGGCTGAGCGACTGTACGAAAGTAACGACCACGTTGAGAACTTTGTTGAAAGTGTACGATCCCGTAAAAAGGCAATCTGCGACGCTGAAATTGGTCACCGGTCTGCGACGATGTGTCACTTGGGTGTTACTGCGGTGAGACTCGGTCGAAAATTGAAATGGGATCCTCGCAAGGAAAAGTACTTAGGCGATCGAGAAGCGGCGGCTACCGCCCGGCGAGAAATGCGGAAACCTTGGGACTACTCATTGGTTTGATCTGGGCTGGCTTGGTAGATTATATACCTTATCGATCACGATTGCAGGTCGCATTGACCAGTCGTGAGGTTGCCCACGCTAAGTGGTTCTACTGCTCGTACTGCTTGAGTATTTGGAGCCTGGGAGCCGCGACTAACCAAAACAACGTTCCGGTCAGCATCGTAGATTTCACCTCTTCGAGTCCCATGTGTCCCAAGAGAAACAGGATCGATGGAATGATCGTCAGAACGAGTCCGAGGCGTGCCAATATTTTCAATGCGATTAACATAAGCTGCTAGTATAGGAGGTAGGGTGCTCTTCGTTTGTAGAAGTCGTCAACTTCATTTCTCCAAGTGACCACGATCGATTCCCAGGGCTGCTTGTCTTGGATCTGCTCGATCACGTAGGGGTGTCTCAGGAGATGGTCATATTTCTCAATATCGAAATCGGGTGCGTAGAGCCGATGCAGGGTGTGAGCAATGGCAATGCCCACATCCACAATCGGGCAGGACTCACGGTCTGTTAGGATGATATTGACACCCTGGCATTTCTCTCCGGAAAACTTGCTGGCATCGGGGGTGAATTGAATCGGCACAAAGCGAATACCGGGTAGCTCAAGTCGGTTGAGTTCTTCCGCCAGTTCCAGGTGGTCGATATACGGTGCCCCAATGACTTCAAAGGGCGTATCCGTTCCGCGCCCCACAGATAGCTGTGTCGTTTCCAGCAATCCGATTCCCGGATAGAGAAGCGCCTGGGTAAGACTTCGCATATTGGGCGATGGGTTCACCCAGGGAAGTCCAGTTTCGTCGAACAGCATCGATCGTTCCCAGTTTTGTAGCGGCACGATAGTGAGGTCTACCTCCAGTTCGTTCTCAATTCGAATCAGCTGTGCCAGTTCTCCGACCGTCATGCCGTGGCGAATCGGGATTTCGTGAAAGGCTATGAAGTGGGAGTCGCCTCTGCGCATCGGTCCGTCGACGGTGGTTCCATTGATCGGATTCACACGGTCCAGGACGTAGAATGATAGCCCGTTTTCGGCCGCTGCTACCATGGCAAGCCCCATGGTCGAAATGTAGGTATAGAAACGACAACCGATATCCTGAATGTCGAATACCAGAGCATCCAGACCTTCGAGTGATTCGGGCGTTGGTTTGCGAGTTTCTCCATAGAGGCTGTAGACCGTCAGGCCCGTTTGTTCGTCGGTACTGTCATCGACGTCTTCCTCATAGGTGCCGCGTATCCCATGCTCGGGGCTGAATAGGGAGACCAGCTCGATATTCGGACTCTCGTGCAGCAGGTCTATCGTAGACGTACCCGTCCGGCTTTGCCCCGTGTGGTTCGTGATTAGCCCGACCCTCAAAACGTCAAGCGCAGCGAACTCGGTTTCGATTAACACGTCGATACCGTTCAGTACGGGTGTCGGCTGTGGATCCGGGATGGATGTGCACCCGTGGAAAAGCAAGGCAGCAGTACTGATAACAAACTGAAAGAAGACTCGGGCGGGTTTATGATTCACGGTGTTGTTTTCTGAGCGACTGATTCTTTAAACTTACGGTTGAAGCTTTTTAAATTTAAGGGGCCAGGTGCCGTTGGAGGCAAACTGAGCCACATAGAGGTTTCCCGCCCGGTCAAAGCAAATGCCATGAGGATGGTGGAATATATGAGCGGAGTGGGTCATCGTTTGTAGGTGGCCGTTCTCATCGTAGACGGGAGGATTGCCGCCGAGATTCGCGATCACTTTGAAGTCTCGATCCAGGATGGAGATGTATCCCGCCGCGTTCCTGTCTTTGGGCCAATCGTCACCGAGGTGAGGAATCACAATATGGTCACGGTGAAAAACGATGTCGCGGGGATTGCTTCCCGGTAATACGAGGGTGCTCAACCAGTCGCCCCCTAACGTGAATCGTTTGATTCGGTTGCGGTCACTCAACGCGAGTATGATATCGGGCGACGCTGTATCCTTCATGTCGATACCACCGCCATGGGGACCCCAGTGTTCGAGTCGGGCTTCGCCTTTGCCGATGTCGCCACCGAAGGAGGATAGGTAGGTGCCTTCGGCGTTATAGTGATGGATGTAGTCCTTGCCATAACCATCGATCACATAAAAGTCGCCGTTCGGCAGGTGCATCGTTTCGGACGGGCGAAAGTCGGCGGCGCTTTTATAGAGTCCTGATGCTTCGGGGTAGGAGAGGGTCATCAGGATCTCTCCCTCCAGTGTCGTTTTAAAGACCTTTCCGTTGTTGCTGTTGTCTGTGATGAACAGTACTTCGCGGCCGTCTTCTTTGACGATGGCGAGTCCGTGGGCGCCCGGAGCAAATGTCCCCCACGCATCCAGCAGCTTTCCCTGTTTATCCAGGATGATCATGCAGTGCTCAGCGCTGGCATTGAGAAATAGAATGCGACCAGTGCTGTCCTCGGCGATGGCATGCCCGTGTCCGAGGGCGTGAGTCGCAGCATTTTCATCGGCCCAGCCAGGAACGAGCTGATACCGGAACTCACCTTCACCAATGATCACAGGGGTTGACGGGGCGCTGTAGCTACTCGCTTCAGTATGAGGCGTGGGGTGATCGTGCGAGAATAGGCAGCGACTCGTAAAGATGAGAAGGGTCAATAGGAGCAGTGATAGT
>CALGUT010000386.1 GCA_937920335.1 uncultured Opitutales bacterium | reverse complement strand
ACATGGGAAGGCTCAAGGCCTACCTTTCTTAAATCACGAAGCCGTTTCACTAATACACTGTGCAACTTCCCGTCAGGAACCCAATGACCGACAGAACTACCACCGACAGAACAACCGACAAAAATAACTCCATCAAAAACTCCAAGTTTAAGGAAATTATCGCCCACAAGAGGCCAGGGACTACCTCCTTCTCCAGTCGATCCAGGTAAGGGATCAAGAGCTCGGGTTAGCTTCTTTCCTTTCAAGTAGTATACTGAATCATGCCTGGCAGACATTCTTAATTCCGCTGAATTAGCTCCATTGGACTGACCTATCACAAATATCACGGCCAAATTGTTTATTCGATCCAGTTCACTCCATGGAACAATCATACGATTTGAACCTTGTGGATCCCCGTGCTTCCAGTCGAGTAGCGAGTAATACCAACTGGCAGGTACTACATGATAGATCAAATTGCCAGGGCTTCCTACCCCTAATACAAACAATACACACAAGAAAGCTCCAAGCACCAAACTACAACGGCCAAACATCCACAACATATTCCAAGACGCTACAGAAACGCCACACAACAACTCAACTGCAATAATCAAGAACTAATCAAAATACAAAAACACAGAGTGAGTCCTATGCAATCCAAAGCCGACCGCCGAACCCAAGGTCCCATATAACCAAAATAGGATTCATCTCGTGGCTAAACAACCAGCTTGAACCCCGCAAACTCAAGTACGATAAAAATACATACTCATTTCCGACGGCAGTTCCACAACTAGGAACATTCAAAAAACTTACCAAGAGATCTACCTCAGCTGAACATGCACTCTGCCTACAGGCGCTCACCAACCCCAGCCGGTGGATATTCTCACCGCCTTACCACCGAAACCTCAAACGAAACCTACTCGATGGCTGGAACGGAACTCCTCAAAAAACAAACCAAACACCTTGCCGACAAAACCAATACCCGTATCATACGAAAAAATTCAAACCGAATGAAACAGTGGTAGACAACCCTCAAGGCAAAGCTTTTGCCTTAATAAAAATTGTAAAAACTCCGATGATACCAACGGGGAATTGAATCAAGCCCCTTCAGGCACTCCACTCCGCCTTCCTAGAAACGCCGTAAGGGCTTCACTCACCCAGAATTTTTGCATCCAACAATGACGCTACTCGAACTCGCCAGTAAGCCCATTAAACCCGCCGACCGGTAAATCTCGTTAAACCCATGATGCACATACTAAAATCACTCCGGGCTCGAATATTTCGAACGCCACCTGAAAGGCCAACCTTTGCGATTCAACGAACTTCAATCGCATTCGCCACCCTACTGCTACTAACCGGGAATACCCCTCTCAGCTCACAAGTCATCCAGCAGTCCCCGATTATCTCAGCAGACAGTTCAAACATAACACTCAAGTTGGCAAGCGTAGCGAACAGAACCTATTTCATTCAATACTCTCCAAACACGGAGAACTGGCTGACATTCAATGATTTCATTCAAACAGGTGAAAGCTCACTCGTCGAATACAAGCTCCCCATCCCCCTTACAAAATCTCTCCTTCGCCTCATTTGGACCGACATTCCTTCCGAAGATCCCCTGACCGCTGATTTTGATGATGACGGCCTTTCGACCCTTCACGAAATACAAACATCGAATACCAACCCACTCGCATCAGATTCAGACGGCGATGGCTTCAGCGACGGCGAAGAAACAACAGAAGGGACTGATCCCAACGACATAGACAACCGGCCAAGCTTTCTCAAGCGAATATCCCTCAAGGAACCTTTGGGCATTGACCATGAAGCCCAACTCGTAGAACTCGACAGTTCATTCTTTAATCCATCCGACATCACCGAAGACTACTATATCGTCGACGCCAACGACCGATATTACCCACACCAAATCAGTCGTGACGGCAAGCTGCTCCTACTGTTTCAAAATGGCATGAGCGCCGATGAGACAATCACACTTTATATCAAGTCCGGCAACCAACCAGAAGAATTCGAAAACACCTTTACACCCATTTCCCGCAGAGAAGAGGCGACGAACCATCTACTCGAAAACAGCCGCATTGCCATCCGTATCCCCAAGGAAGTTGACAATCCGACCAAGTTCCTGGCACCACTCCAATCATTTCGATATCGCGACGGCACCTGGGCCATGACGGGTGATAATCTAGCACAAGTACGGTACCGAGGAAATTACTACGCTCCATCTTCTATCGACAAAATGACCGTCACCTTCGTCGAAGAAGGACCGTTGCGCACCATCGTTCAGATCAATTACACTATCCAAGAGCAGTCTTCACCGAGATATTACAATTCCACCATAACTTTATTCGCTCATGACGACACCATCATGGTTGAAATAGATTCCGATTACGATGTTAAATGGGAGATACCCCTGACAACCGGAATAGTTCCGGACCGTGGTCAATACCGCACGATGGGCGGAACCACTCATATCAACCACGGTTATCACCCTGGCACACTCGGAACGATCAGCGGAGATACTGAAGTAGACGCATTCGTGAACCTTCCTTTCGCATCTGCCATGAGCTACGAAGGGCGGCGACTCATGCCTAACTGGAATTACTGGCAGCAGGATTCAGGTTACTATTGGCAGTTTTACGACAAGGATGACTCCGCCAACGCAAACATGCTAGGCATGTTCGGCGGACCACCATCTCGCATCATCGGGGGTCATTACAGCGGACTCGAGCCTTACTCAAACGGCGGCAATACTTACCTGAAATGCATGGCAAGGAGACGCGGGCCAGATACCACCTGGTCGGACCGTAACCGATTTGGTTTCGGATTATTTATTGGTCAAAAGTCAGATGTTGCAGCATTTGACGCTTACCAACCCATCCAGAAAAGAATGAACATCTATTCTGGCCTGAATTTAAGCAAGCTACTCAATTACAAACTAGATTACATTGATCCAGAGGCCGGCTTCCAGCACATGTATTTGCCAAAAGCCGGTTTAGAGAGAACCATGAAGGCCATTCAGGAGGATCCATTAAATGAACACAAAGATGGCCCCTACGGCATCGCATCCCGGACCAGCCCATCGTATCGGGATTTATGGAACGCAATCAACGACTCCAACGACATGCCTGCCCTGATAACCGGGCTCACAAATCGCCTAACACGCATGGCAAAGGATTATTACAACGAGGCGGGCATCTACTCCAAACACACTCACTATTGGAAGGGAGCATTGATCATGACGCGAGACGCCTTGCGCATCAATACACTGTTGGCATTGAACGATATACAACCGGGAATCATTACCGCCGAACAGAAATCCTTTTTAAAGAAGCTACAAGCTATCTACTACTACTGGATACATGACGACGACTTCTTTCCTCTACAGCCAAATACTACGACACCTCGGGGCACTTCCAACATGCCCATACAATACCAGAGCTCGAGAGACACCTTCGGGCTATTGGCCATAGGAGCAATGCCACAGTTCTCCCAAAATGTTGATCCAATTATCACTCGCACCCAAGCCAGTATTGACGCCATGCTAAACACTTATGGGTCACATGAGTCCTCCCCTCACTATATCAGCGCCAGCATGGCCCCAACCCTGAACACACTCTTACAATTGAAAGCGTCAGGAGCAGATGGCGGAACTATCGACCCCAAGCTCGAATCGTTTGCCCAGTTCCAGATAGATTTACTAACCCCCCCTGAAGTCCGGTTTGGAACCGCAAGAAAAATCCCCGGAATAGGAGATGGCGCAACTGAATCAGCCAGCCTAACCGGCGTTCTAGCCAGTCTTTTCCAAGGGAGAAACAATACCCTTGCCGGCAAGCTTATCAAGGCCTGGAGGGATGGGGGCTCCATACACAGTGAATTTAATGGAACGACCAGCCTTTCAATCGATGAAACGATTCCATCAGCCCCATACACCATCGGTGACAAGAATCTCGAGGACTACCTCGTAACGTTACGCAACCAAACAGGTGGCGATAATGAATCGGCTCTGTATTTTATTAACGGCGAACATTACCGCGACCATCGACACATGGACGCGGGGAACTACATTATCTACGCCAATGGCGGACCACTCAGCCTCGACTGGGGATCACAGTACCAGCCTCGTATTACAACACGGGCTTTCCACAATTCTATCATCGCCGAAAAGTCCCTGTTTAACTCCCAAGAAGGAGCACCATTTAATTGGACGAGCAGCAATTATAAAATAAATACCACTTATGGCGGAGCGAACAACGGTGAAGATCGAACAATCGCCAGTAATCATTCATTCTCCAAATCCGTATCCTGGGCAGAATCAACCTTTGAACTAATTGACCATAGACTAACTTCACCAGATACCAACTATTGGACCCGAAAGGTCATTTCACACAAGCAGATTGAATCAGATTCGACGATCTTTCGAATACGAGATACCTTTACCGGTGACTGGACGGGAGACAGCAAGATCGCTACGATAAACTTGATGGCCAAAGGTAATGTATCGAGCCCAAACGGAATACTAACACCAACCCTGGCAACCCAAACAGCAGCTACTCCACTAAGTAACTACGCACCGTCTTCAGCGACTGCTCACTCACACTCGCCAGGCATACACAAACTCGAATTCACCGGGCAATGGAAGATAGATTTCACGGTGTTTATTATCGCCAGAGATCCCTTTGAATACGCAATTTCTCATTACGCACACTACTGGAACAATTCATTGGAGCAGGCACAATTCAAGGCGCAAAACAACACCTCTGAATTCAACGAACAACAATACATTCTACGCCTAAAAAGTACCGGTGAATTTGACGTTGTCCTAGTACCCTATGACAAAGGCGAAAAACCAAGCCCACTTACACTCACCGGCAACAGCACGTCCGGTTACCGCGTCAATTTTGGAGTTCAAACGGTTGAACTAACCGACTAAATTTAAGCAATCGCATCTTATGATCTATTCCTTCGACGAAATACAAAACTAGATAGTACTTCTATTGAGGTTTAAGTATCCCCCAACGCATTTGAGTAATTTAATATAGAAGCGGCCGACTTATAACGTCTGAATAAAATCGTCGCCAGAAAACTGACGAAACGTTCTCAGACCGCCAACCGACCGCATAACTACGCCCAACGTCTTGG
>CALGUT010000385.1 GCA_937920335.1 uncultured Opitutales bacterium | reverse complement strand
AGAGATATCACCCCGCTGCTCAAAGGTGAAACTGACACAGTACCCGATGCTGGCTCAGGCGCCTCTCTCAATAACGGAGTTCCCCTACTTCGGCGCTGGGACCCACCCGGAGAATGGGCAGAGCTCATGACTCAAAACGAATATCTGAATGCGTTCTTTTACCACGGAAGTCAGGGAGCACTCTCAGCCGTAAGATCCGGTGATTGGAAACTCTACCTCAACCCAAGCCTTACACTCTATAATCTGGCACTTGATCCGGGTGAAACAAAACCCACTCGCGATCGTATTGCGCTGAGGAAACTCCGTGGAATGGCGATATTGTTCCAGGAAGAGATGCGACTGGATGCGCGCCCCGCGGGGGACGTATTTCTCGAGACGCAATGACCATGCATTTCGATACCGGAAACCTGTTCAGGAACCTTCCGACGGAAACGGATAAAGAAGTTTTCGAAATACTCCATCAACGTGGAGGAACGAAAATCGAGCGAATCTTATCGCATGGTGAAGCCACACCTGAAGGTCAATGGTATGATCAAGGATGGGACGAATGGGTCATAATCGAGCAAGGGACAGGCGCATTGGAATTCGAAGATGGCACCCGACACCACATGGCGAAAGGTGACTACCTACTCATCCCTAAAAACACGAAACATCGAGTCATCTCCACAGAAACCAATACCATTTGGTTGGCAATCCACCTCGCATAAACCAGGCTACTTGAGTTATGACGACTTCCCACTCTGATCACACAAGCAACAGCGCCTTTTACGATCGAATCAGTAAAGCCTATGATCTAATTGCGGACGCCAGTGAGCATATCTACCGTCAACATGGGATCGCCGCACTCGGACTCAGACCGGGTGATCAAGTTCTAGAGATCGGATTCGGAACCGGGAACGGATTAATTGAGTTAGCAGAAACGGTTGGACCGACCGGTCATATTACCGGTCTCGATATTTCAACCGGTATGCGTGATGTGGCTCTCGCTAAGATTCAAAATACAAAACTCAAAAACCAGATCCATCTGATCATTGGTTCCGCACTTTCAATGCCATTTGAGGCTCAGTCGTTTGATGCCGTTTTCATGAGTTTTACGCTGGAGTTGTTTGAAGACGACGAGATACCGCTTGTATTATCAGCTATCCAACAGGTGATAAAGCCATCCGGCAAACTATGTGTCGTCGCATTGGCCTCACCGCCAAAGGGAGAGAAGGCATCAATGATGACACGCGGCTACCAATGGTTTCATCGGCATTTTCCTCATATTGCCGATTGCAAACCGATAGACGTGACAGCGCATTTGGCGGCATCAGGATTTAGGATATCTACCGACAACCGGGAGAATATGTGGGGGATGGAGGTAGCGATAACGGTCGGGCAAAAGTCCGCCTAATATCGGCTAGCGATAATCGCGAATTCCCAAATCATAAAAGCGGTCTGAAATTCCTAATGACAGCTGATTGGTGTCAAACATGTCTTCACTGATACCCAAGTAGATGCTCATACTATCCCCTATCTGCTGACTCAGCCCTGCATGAACAGACTTAAAATCAGTGACTGAATCTCGCTCACGTTCCAAGCGATCGGCTGAATGAAGGAGTCCTGTATCAACACGAGGCCGGTCCTTTAGAGTCCTCGATTTGCGATCCATCGAATATTCAGAGAATTCCGCAGCGACAAAGATTGAGGTTCTGCCATTCGACCATGACAAACTCGGTGAGATCCGACTCAGACTATACTCAGATCCAGGGAAATAGTAGTGTTCACCTTGTTCCCAACTCGCTGAAATCCCGTAGACGATGTTAGTTCCTTTGATCCGGTCCGATGTCGAAAAACTCGTCCCAACATACCCATCGGACCCAACGGCAAATGTTACTGTCGATCTGCCAGGATAAGTCGGACCGTAGTAGCCCAACGGACTGTAAAAGGGATAAAATAGACTCGAATAGCCGTAGTAACCACCGTAGTAAAACGAATCAATGATTCCGTCATTGTAGGGACCCCGGTATAGCCGTGGCCGCTCCTTAACTGTAAGTTCTTCAACAAGCTCTTGAGCCTGCATGAGGCTTGAAACACTCAGACAAAGGCTGAGTAAAACCCATTTTCGGAAAGCTGCCATACGCGGAAGGACCATTTGAT
>CALGUT010000384.1 GCA_937920335.1 uncultured Opitutales bacterium | reverse complement strand
GCCATATAAAAAGCCGGAAGCTTCAACCACTGTTCTTAAGGGCTTGTAAGTGTTCGTTAGCCAATTCGTTAGAGCTCAGTTCTACTTTCTGTCCAGCAAACTCTTCGAAAACCTGCCGATGTTCTGCAAGTGAGTATTCATCTTCACGGACTTCATAGTCAGCTACCCAACCAATCAGCATTTCCAGGTTTTTATCCTGCGCTTGCTGACTGGAATACTTGTGAGCTTCCCAGGGCCGCGACTTACAGTTATCAATGCAGGCTTGGATCCCGGGATTCAGGAAGACTAAGTCAGTAGCAAAATCACTCGCCACCGAAACCAGATCGGCATAACAACCTTCAACGATCCAATCTTGATGCGCTTTCATGAAAACTTCCAGCTTCCCTGAGCTCACGGTCAATTCATCTCGGATACGTGGATTTTCAGGATTCCATGCAATCGTATCCAGGTCCAATACGGGCGCACTAAAAATCCGTGCATAAGCCTTGGCCATCGTTGACTTACCTGAACCAGAGTTCCCAAAAATAACTGCTCTCATTATCTGTTTAAAATAAGTCTATTTCACCCCCCATGTCTTCGCGACAATTCAGTAGCAAGCTACGGTTCTCTCGACATATCAAGGAACAAAAAAGCGAACCCTCACGGATTCGCTTCTCTGCTTTAGGGGCATCCAGATAAAATTATCCGCGCATATGCTTGATAAGTCGTTTTACGGAATCGCTCGCGTTATCGAGGTCGCCGCGATCGGACTCACCGGCCAAACGGCGCGCTTCTTCTGCATTCTCGGCCATCTCTTCGATCGACTTCACCTCCAGGCGAGCGGCACCTTTATAGCCGTCCTTCGTCGGAATGGGCCAACCGATGTCTTCCCGCAAGACCTTGATCTTAGAAATCTCGTCTTGGTATTGCGGCATCCACGACTCGAGAGCTATGAGCATCTCGTCGGCCATTTGCCATACTTCAGGTGGGTTACAGATGGCTCCGGTTAATGGATCGAGAAGCATGGCCTGCTTCAGTAGATTTGCATCTCCGTGAACAGCTGCTTCGACTGCCATCCGTTGAACCGTAATACTGTTGTTACAGATTCCTGCCAGCCCCAGCGGAAGGTCACCCACAACCGGAATATTGATTCCGTTCGCATCGACGTAGCCAGGTGCTTCGATAATCGCGTCGTCCGGCAGATTGGTTATCACACCGTTGTTAACCACATTAAAGTGGCCACGATACACGCGTCCGGTTTCCAAACCTTCGATGATCCAGCTTCCGTGTTCGTGCGATCGCGCTTCCTCCTTGTAGTCGAACGGAGGCTCTTTTAGCCAATTAGGAAAATCAGTCTCAAACCAGTTACGGGACTCGGTACAAATTCTAAGATACCCGCCCGTTTCCCCGAGAATCCAACGATTCAGACTTATCCAGTCATTGATCTCTTCGGGACGTTTGCGATACCAGGCCAGATATTCACTGACATGCCCGTTTGATTCCGTGCAAAAATAGCCAAAGCGTTTCAATATATCGATACGGAGCTTCTCCTCTTCACGAATAACGGGATCATTTTCCATCGCTTCCAACAGCTTTCCAGTGAGGTCCTCACCGTTATGCTTCAGAGACACAAACCAGGTCTGGTGATTAATGCCCGCACAGATAACATCCAATTCCTCAGTCGGAATGCCAAACGCCTTGGCGATGAGCTTCGTATCATTTTGAACTCCATGACACAGACCAATCGTTCGAACACCACCATACTTATTGCAGGCCCAGGTATTCATGGCCATCGGGTTCGCGTAGTTAAGCAGTAAACAATCAGGTGCAGAAACTTCCCGAATGTCCTTACAGAACTCGAGCAACGCATGGATTCCGCGTTGGGCGTAAAAGATGCCTCCTGTGCAAAGCGTATCTCCCACACATTGATCGACGCCATATTTTAGCGGTATGTCGACGTCGTGCTGAAACGCGTCCAAACCTCCAATACGAACTACGCAGATTACATATTTAGCGTCTTTGAGCGCTTCTCGCCGATCCGTCGTTGACTCGATCTTTATATCGAGGCCATTAGCCTCGATATCCCGTTGCGCAAGCTGTGTAACCATATCCAGATTGTGCTCTGATAAATCCGTGAACGAAATACGGATATTCTTAAATTCTGGTACTGTCAGGGTGTCGCGGAGGATCTTTCGGGTAAAGCCGACGCTACCAGCACCGATGAACGCAATTTTAAACTCTTTTGGGGCCATAGGAAAGAACCATACAGCAATTAGAGATATTTTTCATTTGAAAAATTGTGTATTTGCACTTTTGTGCGATACGTGCGTATCAGAAGCATACAGTTTTTTTCCGGGTCATCTCTCAAGCTCCCTGTTTTCTGGCAAGCAGCAGGCCATGAGCGGGTTACTAGCGAAAAATATAGGTTTGAAGGCCATAAGAGACCTTACTTAAAGCTATTGTGGCAACTCACGTTATCGGGCACCGGCACCATGCAGGTCGCAAACAATAAACCTGTGCTATTGCCTA
>CALGUT010000383.1 GCA_937920335.1 uncultured Opitutales bacterium | reverse complement strand
AGGTGTTAGAGAAATCATTTGGGCGCAAAAACGTGTTTTAATCAAGTTTTCAATCTCCGTTTCCGTGTCTGACGGCTGAGAATTCCCATAAATTCCGCCGCCGCCCTAATTTAGGGAAGAATTAATGGATTATCGCACAATTCCACCGTCTCGTCGGCTCTTCTCCCATTGAAAACGCTTTAGGATTGCCCGTAGTTGTCGTCCTCAGCGACTACAGCAGTGCCGTAGGCAACCATCTCGGCTGCACCGTCCATTACCATGGCGGTTGCCATACGTACACCGATCACAGCGTTTCCACCCATACGTTCAGCGTCATCTTTCATACGATCGATCGATTGCTCCCGTACTTCGGCCATAAGCTTGGTATATTCGTGAATTTCACCGCCAACGATGCCTTTAAAAAACGCTCCTATATCCTTCCCCACGTGACGGGCGCGGATCGCATTTCCGCGGGCGATGCCGAGGACTTTGGTTACTTTCTTACCGGGGATATCATTGGTGGTGCTGGCTATCATCGTTTTACCTCCTTGTAGGGATCAACTTTGTGAGTGGCTAGGCGTTCGCGAATGACGAGCGCTAAATAGGTGAGCCCGCCAATAATAACGGCGGCGATAGGTAGCTTGACTTGCCAGCCGCCGGAGCTGCTAAAGAAAAAGGCGTACATTCCTACTATAAAGAGTAATGCATAACCCCCTATGATCATCCTAATTGCCGCTTCTTTGGCGAATTTTGTGTAGGGACTTCTCCAGAGTTCACGGAGCACTTTATCCTCCGGTTCCTCGAATGAGAGGCCTTTTAGGTTCTCGTGGGCTCCAAACAGAGAGTTGTACTCCTGACGCCAGCGTTCGCTCTTGCGCAGTAGGTCGCTGATATAATTTGCCTCTTCGGCAGTTAGCTCCCCGTCCATCAGTCCCATTAAGAGTCCTTGAATTTCTTCGTCGGATTTTTGCATACCATCTTCCTTCCTAGTTAAGACCGGCTCCTGCCTGTTGGAATGCATTGCGAAATGCGCTGCGAGCGTGGAACAAGCGACTCATGACGGTGCCGCGTGGAATCTCCAATAGTTCAGCCATCTCGTCGTAACTTTTATCTCCAAAATATTTGAGAGTGAGTATTTCTTTGAAATCCGGTTTCAGCGTTTCGATGACTTTTGTAACGGACGCTCGCCTCTCCTTCATGATCAATTCCTCAGAAGGAACTGTGGATTCAGGCTGGGGTACCTTACCGTCGATTGTCGCTTGTCTGTAGTTCTGGGCTGTCCGTTTTCGGGCAGTCAAATTGATACAGTGATTCTTAAGAATACGATAGAACCAAGGATAGAAATTGTCTAATGATTCCAGTCGGGGCATAGCAGCAAATGCTTTGCGAAAGGCATCTTGGCAGGCATCGGCGGCATCTTCCTTGTTATTGGTAAACGAGAGCGCGTGGTAGTAGGCTTCGCGTTTATACTGTTCTACCAAGAACTCAAACCCCATGGGGTCTTTATCTTTTAAACACATTTTAATAGCCTGTGCCTCGTTCATCATTGGGTTATAATAGTCAATTAACCCTCTGGCGGGCTCAATATTCAACTCTCGTGGAATTTTTCTTCCGAAATTGAATTAGCGCCTCTACTTAAGCGCTCGTTTTGCTCAAGTTCGTCCCTATGAAACCGATATACATGATCGTCGCCTGCTCCGAAAACCGGGTTATTGGAAAAAAAGGAGGTGGTCTTCCCTGGTCAATTCCGGAAGATACTGCTTTCTGGAAGGAGAAAGTAAAAGGTGGCATCATGATTGAGGGGCGCCGTTGCTTTGAAGAGCTCGGGGGTGCGTTCCCGGACACGGACACGATCGTATTGAGTCGCGACCCAACCTATTCGCCCGGCCGCGTATTGACTGCCGTGTCGTTACCACTGGCGATCGAACTCGCTCAGGGCATGGACGGTGAGGGGCCTATATGGCTATGCGGGGGCTCCACGGTGTACGAAGAAGGCATGGCATTGGCGGAGCAGCTGCATCTGACACGGGTGCATGCAGAAGTCGAGGGCGTTGCATTCTTCCCGGACTGGACGTCCGATTTCCCGGTCGAGCTGGACAGGCGTGATAGTTCGAACGACGAATACCGCTACAGCTTTTTAGTCTTGGGTAGACCTGATTAGTAGGTGAATCAATGGGGTCTTAGAAAAAATCTGCGACTCGTGGTCAGTGTGGTGGGTATCTTGATTATCACATGCAAGATAACCTTTAAACCCACATACCATGAAAAAACTAATTGTGTTACTCTCTGCCTCAGCGTTGCTGCTGGTGGCTCCTCTCCGAGCCATTGATTCTTTTGAGTCGAATCCCGGATATATAGACTTTTCCAAATATATTACCCTAAGTGGTGAAGATGCTACGGTGGAAGTAAATATAAAGGGACCGCTCCTTCGGTTGGCTGCTTCAATTCTTGAGGGGCAAGATGAACAGCTGTCCCAGTTGATTGAGCGTATTCAGTTGGTTCGTGTTCATGTGTATGAAGTGAATGACGGTACTCGCGACCAATTCGCGGCAAGCGTTCAATCCATTGCCCAGACCCTTAAGGGGAAAAACTGGGAGCAATTGGTGACCGTAAAAGACGGTAACGAGAACGTAGCAGTATTTGCCAATATGCCCAATGGCGATACCATCGCAGGGATCGTTGTAAGTGTTTCGGATGGGGGTGAAGCGGTGTTCGTGAATATCGTCGGCGACGTAGCATTCGAATCACTCGCTGAAATCGGGAAAAGACTCAATATCCCAGCGCTGGATAAAATTGATGATATGTTCGAGGAGGGTTGATTATGAAACGCACACTTTTTATTGCGGGTGCGCTAGTCGCCCTTGCTTTCCTGTTCGTCGGGTGTGGTCCTTCCGACTCCCACTTCAAAGCCGTAAAGAACTCTATCTTTCAGGGTAATAAAAGCCTGAATACAAATGTAGAGCTGAGTCTGGGGGTAGTCCCGATTTGGATAGCGGGAACTGTTGCCAGTGTTATCGATGAGCCTGAAGTCAAAGAAGCCAGTCAGTACATCGATCACATCAGCCGGATAGACCTGGGTGTCTATGAGCTTCAGGATTCTCTGAAAGGGCGCTTCAAAGAGACGAGTCAGCGCGTGCAATCGAGCATGAAAGAGCATGGCTTCGAGCCGATGGGCCTTGTTTATGAGAAGAATGAATCTGTGGGTATTTACATTCCCACTACATTAGAAGAATCTGCGCGGCAGGCATTCGTGGTCGTCATGGAGCAGAAACAAGTCGTACTAGTCCGTGTTCGCGGCGACTTCGAAAAACTGTTCAAAGCCGTTTATCATAATCATCGCCATGAGCTACCAATCCTGCAGCAGGTCTTAAAAGAAGAAGTGGTGTTGTAATTTGGTGTTTCAGATTCCGTTTTCTTGACTGAGGAGATCCATGCCAATGGTATGGATCTTTTCTTTGCCTGTCGGGTATACGTTGAGATTAAATGGACCCGTTCTAAAAGAGGCTTGCCCTTCATGGCTTTGAAATTTTAAGTTTTGGCAGTTTTCTTCCACCCCACTGAATCAACCATTCACCCGGTTGAGCTTAACTCTAAAATACTACTAACTATGAAACGACGCTTCTAATGCGTGCTATTTTGCTTTGCCTTCATATTCCCCGCGTGGGTTTATTCTCAGGACGACGACGAGGCCCCTAAAGAGGTTTTTGAACTAAGTCCTTTCAATGTCGATGAATCCGGAGACATGGGTTATACGGCTACCAACACTTTATCTGGGACCCGCTTTAACTCGAGTCTAAGGAACACGTCCGCCTCAGTTTCTGTTTGGACGCAGGAATTTATCGACGATACGGGTCTGACGGAAATCGACGAGCTCATCGACTACTCGCTGAATACGGTATTGGACACGGATGATCAGGATGGTGACGGAGGTAATTTCAATACCTTCACGAACGCGACGGCCGTTACCCAGAGAATTCGCACACGGGGGGTCGAGTCATCTCGCGGAATTGATTATTTTAAAGCCATTACACCGGACGACTCCTACAAGATCGGTCGTTATGATGATTCCCGCGGCCCCAACGGCGTATTGTTTGGTGTGAGCGCGGCGGGTGGTATCATCAACCAGACGTCTCTCGTGGCTAACACTTACCAGGATAGCGGTCGTGTGCGTTATAGCTTCGGCACTTCGAGTCGCGATCGTGCGGAGTTTCGCTACAACAAGGTAATACTTGAGGATAAACTCGGTATCGTGGTTGCAGGATTAAATCAGGATAATAGCGGCTGGAGAGGCTGGGTTCAAGAAGACAAAGAACGTATTTACGCTGCCATGACGTGGAGACCGACGGAAAAAATAACGTTTCGCGTTAATTATGAGGACGGGTTTGAGCACCGGACAACGGTTCAACAAAGCCCCATCACGGATGCCGGATTGCCATGGTATGATTACTCGCTGGTGACGCCTTTGGAGGACATTACTTTCAGTCCCTACCGGGGCAATGGTCAAGGCGCACAGGTCAATAATGGAACTCGGGCGGTGGGTGTAACCGAAAGAGATGGGAATCCTCGTGGGTTCTCGGGGAACGGTAACAACCGGTTCACGTTTATCGAAAACGATGATACCTTTATTAACAAAGCGGGCACCTTTAACACGGGAGGGTACAATCAGGATAGAATCGTTCCTGTGGATGGCTCTCCTGTTTGGCCTGCGGATTCGAATCCTAACCCACCTCGTCAATTCAGGATCAACGACCAGAGCATCATACCTTATCATTACAACCCGGGTGGCCCCGATTTTTACAGAGAGTCTGACTTTAGTAGCTACTCGGCGTTCGCTGATATCCAGTTAACCAATGACTGGTTCCTCAACATCCAATTTGGGCACCAGGAAGTGGATATCGATGTACCACAACTCAATGGGCCACGACCTGAGCTTCGTTTCGATCCCAACACGGTCGAAAACGCGGTGGATCCAGATGCTGCTCCCAATCCCTATGTGGGGCGCCCTTACTTCGATGGCGACTACCGTCGTGACAAAAATATTTCTGAGTATGATGAAATTCGTGTGTCCACCTCCTACAATTTGGATGCCGGTAAATTTGGTAATCACCGTATAGCGGTCGCCGCTTCAGAAGTAGATGAGACCTCCAGACGTGGAAACACCTGGTTGGCCTTGGCTGGTAATCCCGATGGTGCCGGGACTTTTACGGATACCTACGGTAATAGATACACACAATCGGCTTACCTGAATGCCGACAACCGCATTACCGTGCGTAATTATTTTGATTGGGACGACCGATCCACTTGGAGGGCAGGTAGTTGGAAGAACGTACCATCATCCGTTATAACGGATCGGTTTGAAGGCGTGCCGACGGCTTACGAT
>CALGUT010000382.1 GCA_937920335.1 uncultured Opitutales bacterium | reverse complement strand
ACATTCAACTGAGACTCGACATTCTGGTGATTGATGAAAGTCGATGGTCGGATAGCGGACTCGGTTGAAGGCAGAGAGAGTGGTTCCGGAGAAAGCCCTGAAATGGTCATGCGAATCCTGTGCAGGCCGCCAAAACCAGTGATGTAAAGCGAACGCATGTCGGCGTCGCCAAAGGTGCAGTTGATCGGACGTTCCGGAGTGGGGATCTTGTCGAGCAGTTTACCGGATGGACTCCAGATCCAGATATCAGAGGGGCCGGCGCAGTAAATGTTTCCAGCGCGGTCCATGGCCATGCCGTCCGCTGCTTTGGCATCACCATCATCCATCACTGCGAGGACTTTACCGGGACCGGTTTTGCCGGGAGCTGTTATTGGGAAAGCCCAGATTTCCTTGGGTGCAGCTGCTGAGACGTACAAGGTAGTATTGTCGGGTGAGAGGATGATACCATTGGGGGTCTTGATACCCTGCGCCGCGATCTGTTGCTTCCCATCAGTATCTATATAGATAACCTGCCCTTGACGGGTAAGGGTGTAATAAATGCCGCCGTGACTATCGACCACCAAGTCGTTGGGCTTGTTTTCTGGAGCCTGTGCAGCGATGGAAACTTTCTGGTCTCCCTGAAGCCGTGCTATGCCGCTGGCCCCATTGTCGGATAGGAATAGCTTCCCATGGCTATAAAACGAGGCGCTGATCCGTCCGATTGCTTCCGCAGCAACGTTGAGTGTGCCGGTTTTAGGTGAGTATCGATAGAGCTTTTCACCTTTGACGTCGGGGAACCACAGGCTCGAACCGTCCCAAGCGGGTCCGTCAGCGAGTTGGAACTCTGTGGATATCGTTTCCAGTTCTGCTCCAGGTGCGATGGGCGAATCGGCAAAGGCGTTGGAAATGAAGTTGAGAAATACGGCTACGGATAAGGTAGTAAGGTTGAACGTGGTGTTGTGGGGCATGAGAGGATCTTTTCTGATTGCGGTTGGGGTTCAACCTGAAAGCGACGGGTATCGCATGTTTAATGAAAGACTATTCAGGATATACGATCCCTTATCTGAATGAATGACTATTATTTAAAAGTTCGAGGAGTGCGGTCCGGTGGGTTACAGCCCTTGAATTTTGAGCTGGAGGAACACGCTAGAAGCCGACGGAACAATCCTGGTATCCCATACTCCATTCGCTACCGTTGTTTGTTCGGTAGGGACGGGTTTCCAGTTGCTTAGATCGTCACTGAATTCCGATGTAACCATAAAATGGGTACTATTCGATAAACGCAGGCGATAGCGCAATCCCATCTGGTCGTCCGTCCAGTAGCCTTGGGCCCGTTGTTCTGAGTCTGCAACATTGGGATCCATATCGAATACAAATTCTTCCAAGAGGGCTGCGCCGTCACCATCAGAATCATCGTCTTCGGTAAATCCTCTTAGCCCATAGGCTTCGGCCCATTGATCGCGGCTGACGTCAGGCGGTATACCAAGAATCGTTAGCAATTCCTCAGTGGAGAATCGTGGAATCGCCTGCAAAGTCGGATAGGCTATTTCAAACGCTCGATTAATTTCATTGGCGATGAGAAAATGCACTGCCGTGTTTGGGTGAAAGGCGTCGGGAGAAAACAGATATTCTGGATCATTACTCAACGGTGCGGGATCGATGGCGGCGAGGAATCGAACCCCACCTAGTACGAAATGAGTTTCATTGATGATTCGGGCTGTGGTTCGTTCGATATCGGCATAACCAATACGTTTCGTGTTCGCCAGCTGCAATAGACGTAAGTTGACATCTTTCGTGATCGCGGTAACTCGTTGTCGTTCGGAAGCATCGGGGTAAATGTCCACTATTATGGGCGTGGCCCCCACATCCGGCATGTTGACCAAGACTATGGGTACGTTCGTATTTTGATCACGTACATAATTAACGATGATTTCCACATTGGAAACCAATCCGTTGATGAAGTCTGTTGGATCTGTACCGGTTGCATAAGTGCGGTAATTGTTCTTTAGGTCATTACCGCCAAGAAAGATGACGACTCGATCTGCTACGTCCTTCAAATTCTGGTTCAAACTGAGGCGGGATGTAAGAAATTCCGGATGGGTGAAAATCGTTGAAGTTAGGATGTCTTCCCATTCCGAGGTGGTAGATCCTGGGAATGCATAATTGTATTCGTGGCCTAATAAGCGGGAGTCCGGCCACACTGCTTGTTTACCGATATCGACGTAATCAGCTCTGTGCTCCGAAAGCAGTTCCACCCAATTGCGTTCATCCCAAGCGGCAGGGTTACTGGGGTTCAGGAGTGGAAATTCAAGTTCGTACTCCTTGGAGAGACTATCGCCGATAACGATTATCTTTTCAGCGCCTTGCGTGGAAGAGAGAAGTATAGCTACGAAGCATATCGAAAAGACCAATTGCAATAGAATGCGTCCGCAAAACGTCAAACTGAACATGATTTCTGTTATGAGTGTAAACTTCCGGGTTAGGCGATGAGGAGAGAAGTATCCTGGTTTTCGATTCCTTTAAGATTGAGCGACACTTTAAAGCAAGACACTGAATCTGTTTCTTTTGTTTCTTTAAAGTCCGAATAACGCTTTTAAATTTTGGGAAGCGGAATTCACTTTGCTAAATCAGCTTCTGTTTTTGAGGATCTTCGTCGTATTCATTGTTATAGAGAGGACTCGTTTGCAGTTTTCGGTGGCAGTATCGATTTTCTTATTTTCTAATCGATGGATGCCTGAACCTAGCAAGATACCTGATGAGCCTTTGAACCCTGCTTCTGAGCCGTTTTCGGATTCGGATGACGACTTGGATTTTGAATCGAAAAAAGCCACACTTAAGGCGCTCTACGATGCTGGAGCTTACCCGTACAAAAAGCCTATGGGTAGAACGGAATACGAAGCGACCAAGGCTCAGTTGCAGGCAGAACTCATGAAAGTTCAAAAATGGGTTATCGAAGATGGACGTCGAATAGTGGCTCTCTTCGAGGGCCGAGATGCCGCAGGAAAAGGAGGTACCATCAAGCGATTCATGGAACACCTTAATCCTAGACTTGCACAGGTGGTGGCTCTCGAGAAACCGACCCCATACGAACAAGGGCAATGGTATTTTCAGCGGTATATCGATCACCTTCCGACCCGAGGGGCGATGGCGTTTTTTGATCGTTCCTGGTACAACCGCGCAGGGGTTGAACGGGTTATGGGATTTTGCAAGCCGGAGGAATACGACGAGTTTTTACGTCATGTCCCTTTGATCGAAAAAATGATCGTTGAGACGGGTATTACCTTTTTTAAATACTGGTTCTCAGTGAGCCGGGTCGAGCAGGCGCGACGATTCCATGCGCGCGAAAGCAATCCGCTCAAGCAATGGAAGCTCAGCCCTATTGATCGAGCATCACTTGATAAGTGGGACGCCTACACGGAGGCCAAGGAGGACATGTTTCAGCACACCGATCGAAGTCATGCATCGTGGACCATTATTAAGTCGGACGACAAGAAACGGGCCCGTATCAATTGTTTGCGCCACTTCCTGCATGCGCTCGATTATCTGGATAAGGATGAGAGTATTGTTCAAGAGCCGGATCCACAAATTGTGCTTACCGCCGAGATGTATCACGATTAACGAACGCTTCACTTCTCACTTGATGCAACTGAGCAGTCTTTTGGACGGAAGCTTTCAGAATCTTTTCTAAGGAGCTCGGGTCTGAGCGAGTATGGTCTTATAAGATTCACGTGCATGGTCGTAGGCTGCTATGGCGTCGTCCATTTCGTCTTCATCGTAAAACTGCTTTTTAGATTCCCAGCATTGATCTACTCCTTTTAGTAGCCACTCTACGCTTCGTTTGCTCGCTCGGACGGGTTGCTCATCTACCGTTACCCAGATGGGGTTCGTATGGGCAGATGGGAATATGCGGGTAGCGATCCAGCTGCTTTGCGTGATAGTCACATCGAATTCCAGGTCGATTAGGTTCGTATTCACATCGATGGTACGAGATTCGACAGGCTGTCCATTGACGATGACTTCGACTTTTACAGAACCGTCTTCTACGGCGTTTTCAATACTCCAGGGAGTGGGTGTGAACGGTGTGTTTGGAGTAAAATAAAAACTTGTGAAGTGATCGTGGTTTTCCTTCAGGTGCGCAATGGCTTTGACCGCTACTTTTACGGTCCCTGGTTGATCCAGATTCAGTGTGCTATCCTTGTCGCCTGCCAGCAGGTCGTTGACTTTGAAATCAATGAGGTGGCTAAACCCGTCAGAAACGTAGTTCGTCCCCTTACTGATGCCTTCACACCAGTCATCGTAGGTAAGTGTGTCTTTGAGTCGAACATAGGATCTCCAAATTCCGACATGCGAACCGGTGATACAGGGAAAATCAGTTTCGCCGCTGATTCGCGGTGTGAATCCGGCATTCAAGGTGTGATACCACATGTTGAGTTCAGCGACGGGCCAAGTATCACCGGTGGAGAGAAAATCCACAGCTGGAACGGTGGTTCCATTGGGCCCCTCTACTTCATGGGTTACTTGTACTACAAACTCGTTTGCTCCGATGCTGTTATAAGGTGGTACTTCATAGTTGGGGAGTTCATCAAGGTAAAGATTGATACCGTAGCCCGAGTGAGCAGGCCCGCAGACAGCGCCCTGTTTCTGGGCCCACTTCAGGGTGTTCAACCCCAGTGTTGGCCAGTGTTCGTAGGAATCACCGCCGGGATAGATTTGTTCCTTCAGGCGGAGTAACACCAAATGCCCCGAGCGATGGGAGCCGAAGCCCGATACTTCAACGTCGTAGCGCATGGTGTAGGGGTAGGGAGAACTTTCATGAGTCTCTCCAGAAAAAAACTGTTTCTGGTAATCAAAACCTGGACCCCAGGTGAGCACGCTGCCGACCTTTAGATCTTCCCCCTGGATATGAGTGAGCATGTCCTTGGGTTGCACTCCTTCGGTGGGCACTGTGTAGTGTGCACAGCCTGACGCGTGGATGTGATGATCACCCGACCAGTAGCCAAACAGGCTGGGATCTACCCAGCGCTCGAGTTGGAAACTCACGCGTTTGGGTTCATTGTTGATCTCTAACTGCTTGGACTGTAACTCGTACTCAGGCCCTCGGCTGGCTAGGATGGTATACTTACCGTTGGGAAGTTTTATCTTGGAACCGCTGCTACGGTAAACTTGGTCCTGAAACCAGAAATCGGGTGGCGTGCGAGTGGATTGTGCTGGAAATACCTGCCCTTGCTCGTCGCGTATCAAAAAACTCGCTACAACGTCATCTCCGTTTTCGTCCAAGACCTGCTCCAGCGTTAACTCATAGGTGGGTTCGCTTGTAAAAAGAATAGGTACTTCAGCGCGGAAACCCAGATCCTGAGTTCCTTGACCGACATCGAAGCTAAAGGTTATTTCACGTTTTCCTGCTTCGCTGCAGAAAATATCCATGATGAGATAGTTCACCTCCAGGCCGTTGAGTGGTGCGATGCCCGGAGCATTCGGCCATCTGCCACCTGGGTGGTAAGTCTTAACATGGAAAAGTGGTGTGTCAGTTACGGACATTTGTATTTGCTGTCCGTGGTGGTGCAGTTGCTCTTCGCTTGCGCCTGTGTAACCCACATGGAGCCTGGCAGTGACGCCTGCTTCGTTGGTGATCTTTACGAGGTAACGTTTGGTCTCCGCTTCGTAAAGTGTGGGCTTGGCAGACCCTTGTTGGGCCTTGACTCTGGATTCCGGGTTGATGTTAACGCCAACGATACAGAGTGGGTCGAGGATCGATTGAATCCGTTCGACGGCCGCCGAGCCTGGTGTTAGTTGGTAAGCCTGCTCCAGGTCGCTAAGGGTGGAAGCGTCCAGCGGCGAACCCAGATACTCCAATTGTCTGACAAGGCGCTTTACATGTTCCGAGAGTGGCTGGTTGTCGACTTCGGAGATGACGGGAAGTGCGTAAAACGAATCTTGGTCGTTGGAGATTGGCTTTCGATCACAGCCCGAAAAGGATAGAACGAAGAGCAGGAGGAAGGGTAGGGTGGCACGCATGGTATTATGGGTAAACTTCTCCTATGTATGGAAGCCCTCGGGAAAATGATCAAACCGTTAATGCTCGGCTCGACTGGTGCCTGACCGATGTTGCTGTGTCAGGTAGCTCGACGTTTGGGCCGTCTCCAACGCTTAATCGAAATCCAAAGGCCAGTGAACGCGAGAATGGTACCTCCGAGCGAAATTAGCCCCCACAGTATTCTCAGAGTAATGTGGTAAGGACCAAAGGTGTGAAACTTGCCAAAGTTCTTTCGATACCAGCCAACCGGCCCATTTCCGGTGCCGTCTATGCGGAGCAGTTCCTCTCCGGTGTATGGGTCCATGACCAACTGAAGGTTGTTTCCGTCAGCATCGAGAAAGGCTTTCACCGGAGTTTGTTTACCGCTCCCGGGCTGGATCCCGGTAATCCGTTTGCCCGGAAATTCTGCGCGTATTTGGTCAATGATTACATCCACGGAGATTTTCTCATTACCTTCCGCAACTGTGATTGCCGGCATGACGGTCTGTGATGGACGGCCCTGAATGCCTTCGAGGAATGGCCACATGTGCTTTCCCCAGGTAAAGCTGATACCAGTGATCGCCATCACGATAAGGGGAGCCATGGCTACCAGCCCCAGTGCGTTGTGCCAGTCCAGTGCCTGACCTCGCTTCCAGGCGCGGATAAAGGTACGGCCCCGCAGAGGCCACCAAAGTACGAGGCCGATAATACAGGTAACGGCCAACACAAGAGAACTAACCCCAATTATTTGTTGGCCTATTTTCCCCGCAGCCAGGTGTCGATGGACATCGATGATTAAGCCACTGAGCGTGAATTTATCTCCCGCCCAGGTAAGTTCGCCTGTATACTGATTTAGATATACCTTTCCGCCTCTGCGACTCCCATCGGGCTGGATTTCCGTTACGTAAGCACTGTAGGCGTGGCTCGAAGCTTTGGGGATTCCCAGATGATTGACCTGTAAGGGAGGATCTGACGAACGGTAGGTATCGAGAACCTGCTGAGTCGTGAGTGGACTACCGTTTTCTTCGAGCTGAAAGTATTCTTGGTTCTCCCATCTGATTAACTCCCCTTCAAAAATGAGAATAGCACCTGTGAGGCAAACCAAGGCGATTGGTATCGCGGCGATCCACCCAATCCAAAAATGAAGGTGAAACCAGATGGAGCGGTCCCGTAGTTTAGAACCAGAGGTGGAGGTGATAGTTGGATCATCCATCAGTTGATGTGCGGGGTGTTGATAGCTAGGGTTCGTTGGCGAAGGACCTGA
>CALGUT010000381.1 GCA_937920335.1 uncultured Opitutales bacterium | reverse complement strand
ATACGGGTGATCGTAGTAGCCCATATCGCCCCATCCCTGGTCATCAGCCATGACGAGAATAATGTTTGGCCGTTCTGCCCCGCTGGCGCCTTGTACTGAGACTGGGCTAGCTGACAACAACCCCCACGTAAGGCATAAGCATAAGTGAAGGGATTTAGTCATGGGTAAAGTGCTGTCTTCCATCAGTGAATACGGGTTGCGTCCACGCGTAGAAATTTTCAAAGCCATTTCCTTGTTTCCGCGTGTAGGTCACTTTCGCACGCACATAGCTAGATGCATCAGTCACCGAGAAACTCGCTTGAGTACCTTTCACGTCTTCCAGCACGTTTCCACCCTCTCCGATAAACTGTATCCGATATCCCAATTCACCTTGATTCATTGATTGACCGATAACAAAGGTGCTTTGCAGCTCTGTTTCCGTTGCAGACTCGTCGACCCCAATCTCAATCCTTTGCCTCGTCGAATCTACGACATTGAGCATCACCCCATTAGTCGCATAAAAGTCTCCGTGATACATGGCTTCGGTAATGGCATCTGGGCTCAACTCATCGGATCTGACCATGACCCACCCTCTCCCCGGATTGGATTCATCGGGTGCCAGTTTTTTGAAATCATGGGCATCATCCGAAGAAACTCCATAAATCAACATACCATCGGTAAGCAGTTGGTCCCACATGACTTCAACGGATATGTGCTCCGCGTCTCCGAAGTTATTTACTTTGGGGTGCCCGTTATAGAGCTCAAACATATGCAAACCCTCTACCGGACGAAGGTCGTCGGCCGTGTTCATGTATCTGAAGTTTGGGTGATTGGATATAGCATGTCCGTGTCGAGCCCTAGCACCGTGAACATGCGCCTGAATAACCTCAGTCTTGGATGCTCCCTCTGGTTCCCTGAAAGCCGGATCCACCAGGCCATCCGTGTTGAGCGCCGTAGTGTGTGCCATTGACCCTCCCGTAATCTCTTCACCCGGGATCAGAATAAAGTCATCTCGTTTATCCGCAGGCATCTTCACCATCGCTGGATCGATAAACTGATTATGCTCGGATAGGCATAAAAAATTATAACCTCGATTATGATACCACTGAGTAACCGCCTCCGGTGTGGAATCCGCATGACCACAGAGCACCGTGTGCGTATGGGTGTTACCTTTATACCACTCCTTGGAAGAGCAGCCAGAAAAGAAAAGCAGTGTTAAACTTATAAAGAAAGAAATAGACTTAGGGCTCAAATTATTCACGACGATAAGCAAAGTCTCAATTCGACTGACAAGCAATCAGAACTATCGTCGTAAAAGTGCACTAACAATTCCGACACTGTTGATACGCGACTTCGCACTTGGGCGGATAATTATCGAAATCAAATCGCATTTCTTTTACCTTAACATATAACCAAAATCCCCCATAGTCCGTCTCATTCCACACACAATGGAGCCTAACGCTTTCTTCACTATGATGCATCACCTATTCAACCGCACCGCTGCTACGATAACCACGCTGCTCGCCCTCGTTCTAAATCCGATTCAGGCAGCCCACCATCAAGCGCACGAGCGTATCACAGGCGCTGCGGATACTTTTCTCGACTCACTCACGCCAGAGCTTTCCAAGAAGGCATTGTTTACCTTTGATAATCCGAACCGTGTGAGCTGGGAATTTCTGCCACAGACAATGATTGGTCGCAAGGGCGTGAAGCTCACGGAGCTGACTGATAAGCAAAAGCAACTCGCCTACCAACTGCTGGAGTCCAGCTTAAGCGAAGGCGGCTATGAGAAGCTTTCAAACATCATTGATCTGGAGCGCGTGCTGCTAGACCTGACCGGAAGCGACATGCGGGTCCCCGAGTATTACTCCGTCGCCATATTCGGACAGCCTTCCACTAATGCCAACTGGGGCTGGCGATTTGAAGGCCACCATATTTCCCTCAATATCACAGTCGTCGACGGCGATATCATCGCAACCGCACCCCGGTTCCTCGGCTCCAACCCGGCTGAGGTACCAGAAGGAGATCGCAAGGGCCTCAGAGCACTTGGTCATGAGGAAGACCTCGGGCGTAAACTTCTGAAATCCATGGATGCCAAGCAGGTCAAAAAAACCATTTTTCAGGAAGTTCCGTTTCCTGAGATTGTCACGAACCGCGCTACAGAAGTGAGGCCACTGAGACCCGTTGGTTTACAAGCCTCCAAAATGAGCGAGGATCAGAAAGCGATGTTGCGACAACTTATTGAAGCCTACGCCCATACTATGCCCAAGGAGTTGGCGGATAAACGTATGGCTAAAATCGAGGCCGCAGGGTTCGACAAGATCCGCTTCGGCTGGGCGGGTGGAAGCGAGCGCGGCGATGCTCACTATTACCGCGTGCAAGGCCCTTCATTTTTAATCGAGTACGACAACGTGCAGAATAACGCCAACCACGCTCACACCGTGTGGAGAGATTTCGATCGTGACTTTGGGAAAGACCTCCTTAAAGAGCACTACATGAATCACGAGCATTAAGCCCGAGGTATCGCTACGCCAACAGGTACTTATCGAGCGCCGCCTGAGTCGCCCGAATACCCTCTTCGGCTATCATGGTCGGATTGCTGCCACCACCCCACTCGATTCCGATGTAGCCTTCGAAATCGGATTCTTGGACGATCTTTAGCATCTCAGGGAAGTCCATAGTCGTCTCGACCCCATTTGCATCGAAGTTGTTCGCCTTGGCGCTTACACCCTTCGCGTACGGCATCAACTCCTTCATACCCTGAAGCGGGTCATAGAAAATTCCTTTATCTCCATCGATACGGAAATTACCAAAATCCGGAAGGGTGCCGCAGTAATCACTGCCCACTCCCTGCATCACTTCGACCAGCCATTGCCCATTCGAAGAATAGCCACCATGGTTCTCAACGACGATTCTTATTCCTACCGAAGCTCCGTATTCAACAAGCTGCGATAATCCATCTACAAAATAATCCCGTGCATCCTCGTAACTCGCTGCCTCGTAACCATGGGCATTTACCCGGATCGCATGGCAACCGAGGAACTTAGCCGCATCGACCCATTTGCGATGATTATCAGCAGCGATCTTTCGTTTGGAAGCCAGTGCGCTGGCCAGCGTTCCATGGTCGCCCCACATATCGACCATGATCAGCACATTCCTTACGTCCAGATCATCAGCCCGGTGCATGCGTTCATGCGATCCGTTGTCCTGAGGACTGGCGGGACGGGTAAACTCCACTGCGATGCCCTGCTCAATCCACCAGATACTCAGACGGGAGAGTCGTCCCAGTCCATAGGCCGAAAAAGGGGTGCCATGATCGACCCGGATAATCCGTGGAAGCCCATGCATACGGGCCATGCGCTTGAAGCCAAGCCAAGTAGCGCCGAACTGCTGACTGGGCATGGCACGACAGCCGATCATATAGTGGCTCTTCAGGTCTTTGACCGTCAGGGGATCGCAACGCATGCCGTTTCCCAAAAGAAACCAGCCCTTGAAGTCGACTGTCCAAACATGGTTCGGATACTCTGCTTGAGTGAGCTTGGAAGGCTGGACTGGATAGGCACCTGCTTTGCGGCGACGGACCTTGATCATGCCGTTGCGCTTCAGGATTGCCCCAATCGTACTGCAAGAAGGTGGCCGCTCAATGCCATGCTTCTTTAAAAGTAAATCCCTCAGCTTCTTCGGGCCCCAGGTCCCATGGATACGACGGTCATGCAAAATCAGTTTTTCAACAGCCTTATCTGTTAGGTGGGCATTACAGTGCGGACTCCGGCTCAACTCATGTAATCCTTCCGATCCGCCTTGCTCATAGCGCTGCAGGTACTTATGGCCGGTTTTACGGCTGATGCCTACCGAGGCGTTTACGCCGACACCTCAACGAGCGAAGCGAGAATAACAAGTCATGACATAGCTCAGTGATCGTAAAACGACCGCTTCGGGCAAGGTGAATAAATCTTAGTTTTGTCTCACAAAGTTCGAGTGTCGTCACATTCGTTCCTCGAAACATCCATCAGGTTTACAGTTTTCCAAGGCATTTTGCCTTTGTAACTGTAACCTATGTGCCCGGTCTATCTGTTACCGATGTGTCCGGTCCATACCCCCATTAGGCTTCCCCCGCCGTAGGAGCGCCCGATGATCGTACCGACAACGCCTTCCAATGCCTCGATCTTCTTCAAGACCTGAAGGCACTCCTTCGAAGTGCTCTGATGATGTCCACGGAATGGCATGAGTATTGTTTTTGACTGAAAGCAGCGCGCACGCAACACAGGAAGGGACTCAAGAGTTATTGGAAAGATCAATCGTTCCATTTTTATGCGTGCGGCAGAAAGCACAAAAGATGCTAACTCAAAATCTCTTTGATTACCCGATGGTGCTCAACTGCGGTATGGCGGGAATCGAGGCCTTGATGGCGCAAGGAGAAACGCTCAAGTCGTATCTGGATACCATTCCTGACTCGGGTAGAAAAATCCTATCTGTTCCGCTGAGCGAAGAACAGTCCCTGTTGAGTAGTGATGAACAGCTTGTTGAAATCATCTCCTTGAAAGGCGCAATTGGTGACCTTTTCATCATGGAGCGGAATGAAGCCCACTTTTCTCGTCCCTTCAAATGGTGATCGAAGAATTGGCGTGAAGGTCGGGCGGAGTTTTATCGACCGTTCGCCGGATCGCGTCAAGCTCCCGTTTCAGGTGTTTTTGAAACAGACTTATGTCCGCGCTGTGAATGAGCAGGTTGGCACCCATTTTCAGGAATCGCGTCTGCTGCTCAACCTCTCCCCAGAAGTGTATACCCGCGCCAATGCCGGCAGCGCGGGCTTTGCGGAAGACGGTTTGGCAAGCTTGGAGAAAGTCGGGGTGATCATAGTTCTCTGGAACGCCGAGGCTGCAGGTCAGGTCGTGCGGGCCAATCAACACGGCATCCAACCCGGGCACAGCAAGGATGGAGTCGAGGGCTTCGATGGCGGGGACGCTCTCGATGTTGACGATGAGCAGGCGGTTTTCCGCGCCAGCGAGAAGGTAGGGTCCGAGTTCACTGCCCGGATCTTCGCCATCAAGCAGGTGTTGGAGGCGGCGGCCTTTGATCGGGCGCAGCTTGACCGCACCGCGCAGGGCCTGCACCTGCTCCGCGCTTTCCATGTAGGGAGCGATCACCCCCGCCGCACCGCCGTCGAGCGCCATGGTGGCGGCATACGGGTCGGGCGAGGGAATGCGCACCAACGGCGGCAAGCCCAGCGCAGCGTAAGTCTGGCACATCCAGCCAAGTTGGGCGCGGTCGAGCGCTATGTGCTCGGTGTCGATGAAGACGAAGTCCAGCCCGCAATCTCTCACCACCTCTGGCCAGCGCGGCGAGGATGAGACGATCAGCGTGCCGAAAACGGTTTTTCCATCGCGGAGATCTTTCGACAGGTCAGCAGGCGTCATGGCTTGAGCGTGAGTTTTCCAAACTGAATGTGCGTGCGCGCCGTGTTGGCCGTGCCGCTATCCCAGACGCAACGGAATTCTCCCGGCGCCACCTCGACGAGCGTGGGATAGGAGTTCTTGATCCCGGCGTCGTAGAAGGTTTTCTCTGCGCTCCAATTACCACCGGACGCTTTGGTCTTATAGCGCAGAGACGTCCGTCCGCCATTAGGAAAACCCGGCCAGCTCAAGTCGCGCTGGGCCGGACCGTCGCTGTAGACGTAGATGTGGGTGCCATCCGTGGCGCGGCCGAAGAAGCCCTTGGATTTGGCATTGTGCAGATCCGGCTCCTCCCTGGCATCGCTCCATCTGTGCCCCCCATCCCTACTGACACTTGAATAAGCGCGCGGCGGGTCGGTCGTTTTATTGGTATCATCGTAATCGGCCGTGCGCATGACGATTTTCAGTTCCCCCGGATGATCACCAGGGGCGATGTTACCCTCGTGTAGAAAAACCCGAGGACTTTCGGGTTGGGGTATAAACGCTTCGAGCTCCCACTCCAGCAAACTGCTGCTGCCCAGGATAAAGTGGTCACGGCTTCCGCGGGGATCGGAGGCCAGGGTATTCCTATGGGCGGGGAGCAGGTAACGCGGCCGGCCTTTTATCTGGCTCTCAATGATCGTCGCGTTGGTAATTAACGGCCCCGTATAATGCATGGCCAGCTCCACGGGGGTCCAAGAGCGTCCGCCGTCCGCAGTGAAGGCGGCAACCAGGTAGGATTCCTCGCTGTTCTCCTGCTTGATGGAACAGCGCATGGCAAAGCACCAGACAATATCCTGGTCTTCCGGCTTGAAGAGTACCGGGTTGGCATAGGCAAACTGAATGTCTCCCTGCCATTTATTGTGATCGAAGACGACAACCGGTTCCTCCCAGCTGTCACCGTCGTTGCGGGAGACCGTGGCGAAAATATCCCCCATGTCCTTTTTCCCATGGGTCATCGCTCCGAAAGCCGTGATCAGGTGGTTCTTTTTCCATTGCGTGATTACCGGTTGCCAGACTCTCCAGGAATCCGGGTGCTGATCCACCTGTCTAATGACGCGCACATCGGTCACGTCCCCTTGATAGGATGCTGACTGAGCAGGCTCTGCCGACAGGACAAAACAAATGCCAGTCACAGCAAACATCCGAATAAATTGAAGAAAATTTTTCATAGGCTAATTCTGTTTGGGGTTTAAATTTTCTAGGGCTTGGATTTTCCGTTCAAGGGCGGCACATCTTTTTTTGGCAGGAATTCGGCCAGTGCGGCTTTTATTTGTCTAAACTCTTCCCTGCCGGCGAGATTGTTCCATTCGTTGGGATCGCTCTGATGGTCGTAGAGTTCTTCGCCACCGTCCGCATAGCGGATGTAACGCCAACGCTCCGTCCGCAAGGTATGGTTTCCTTGACCATGGGTGGTCAAAGCGGGCCGATCCCATTTGCGTTGAGGATCTCGAAGCAATGGCAACAGACTGGTCCCATCCAATTCGGCAACCGGCGGGAGACCGCATAGTTCAATCAGCGTGGGAAACAGGTCTATGGTGCCTACGGGTCGACTTGAGCGGGTTGCCGGATTCGTCACGCCCGGCGCGGCGATAATCATCGGAATCCGAGTAGAACGTTCCCAAAGGGTAAATTTATGCAGGTGTTGTTTCTCACCGAAATGCCAGCCATGATCGGACCAGAATACGATGATCGTATTGTCGGCAGCCGGGCTGGCTTCAAGCGCGTCCAGCAGGCGCCCCAGCAGGGCGTCAAAGTAGGTAATGTTTGCCAGGTATGCCTGCAAAACCTCGCGATACTTGCCAGCGTCCCTGACGAGCTCGAGATCTCCACGCCGTTCA
>CALGUT010000380.1 GCA_937920335.1 uncultured Opitutales bacterium | reverse complement strand
GGTAGACATTACTTATTCGGAATACCGGTTTCGTATGCGTTGATAATTCGGTCCATCAGTTCATTGGACTGTGGATTGATCACCTGTCGCTTGGAATCTGCTTCGAACCAATCAATGGTTTTCTTGATTCCAACTTTGTAGGGGGTCGTCGCGCAGTATTCGGGAACGAAACGCTTTATCTTACTGTTGTCGAAAATCGTGCTGATGGCTTTGTCGCCGATTAGGGACCCTCTATGCCCCGGCGAAAAGTGGGCAATAAAATCAGATGGAATGTGAACGATGTTCGCTTTTGCTCCAATCGCTTCGGCGGTCGCCTGATAGATCTGGTCCCAGGTTAGCAGTTCATCGGAGGTGATATGGAATGCGTGGCCCAGGGCTTGCTGATGACCAAGTAGCCCTACAAAACCGATTGCAAAATCATTTGCGTGAGTGATGGTCCAGAGAGAGGTCCCGTCGCCATGCACGATGATTTTTTCTCCGCGTTTCATGCGGTCAACGGTCGTATATTCCCTCCAGGCCCCGAAGGTTAGGGGGATAACGGTGTCGTAGGTCAGTGATGGCCTAACGATCGTTACAGGAAAGCTCTCCTCTCGGTATGCTCTGTTTAAGCGTTCCTCACAGGCGATCTTCTTTTGAGAGTAATCCCAAAACGGATTAGCGAGCGGAGTGGATTCTGTTATGATCGGATGCGTAGGGGGTTTTTGATACGCAGATGCCGAACTGATGAAAATATATTGAGAAGTTTTGCCCTGAAAAAGATCAATGTCTCTCTGGATTTCTTCTTCGGTGAATGCGATCCAGTTTACAACCACATCCCAGGTGCGACCGTCGAGAATCGTTCGAATAGTATCTGGTTGATGGATATCTCCGTTGATGAGTTCTGCACCCGGAATCACCGCCTTACTTTCACCGCGGGTAAGCAGGCTGAGTTCGATGCCTTGCTGTATGGCAAGTTTGCTTACAGCTGTGCTTATATTTCCGGTACCGCCTATGAATAATACCTTCATGCTATATAATCTGGAAACCGATATCTTACTCTCCGATACAAATCAGTTCACGGATGGTCTGGGCGTATAGTTTGCCGTTTCGATAGGTGATATTGCTTCGCGAAAAGGCAGTGCCCAATGGCCCCAGGTCATTGACGGCCAGTATAGCGTTTTCGTCGAACTCGTCGGCGTCCCAATCGATGACATAAACCATACCGTTCATCATCGGAATATAGAGCTGTTTACCAATTGCGGTTGGGATTGCGGCTGCTGTGTGTCCCCAGCCGTTACCCCTGGAACGGACGTCTCCCAGTAATTTGAAGCCACGCGAGTTTTCGACCTTATTCGTCTTGAAATTCCAGTAGGAAGGTGCGGTAGGAACGTTGAAGTTCTTTTCAGGCTCGGATTTCAAGTCAGAGGCGTCCCAGATAAACTGATCGGGTTTTCCCGGTTGACGAAGCATGCTGGTCGGCAGCTGTAAGTATTCTATTTCGGCGGTATCCATATTCACTCTACCGAGGAAGTTATGTTGGTAGTTTCGGAAAAAGTGATAGCGGCCTACGAGCAGGTTAGACTGATTGGAGATCTCGTAGGGACGTTCACTGGATTTTAGGGTCATGGTTTTGGTTGTCCATTTGCCGTTGTGCTGTTTTCGGACGGAGACGTCTTTGATGATCGAAGTCTTGCGGACGATTTTTCCGGTTTTCATGTCTACCCACCGATGCTCCTCGTCGTGTATAATCGGAATCTGTCCGTTATAGACATTCACGGTCTGGCGACATTCCCAGAGATCGATGGGTAGTTTCCAGATCTCTGATCCATCAGCCAGGTCAACCAGCGAGATACCTAGCGGCTTTTCAGGAGGCGTGTGTCCGCCTCCGCGACCAACGATCATGACGTCTCGCCCATCTTCCAATTTTAACGGGAGCGGTTGGCTCCCTATATTGGATCCGCATTCGGTCGACCAAAGGGGTTTACCGGTCTCGATATCAATCGCCTGCATTTGTGTCCATTCCGAGATAGGCAACTCTTCTTCAGGATGTGGATAGCCGCCTTTCTCATCGGGTGGCCAATTCATTTGAGTATAGATGATTGCGTTGCCTACCAGGAAAGGCGAACCGCGATAGGAGGAAAGGGCTTCCCGTCTCCAGATTGGGTTTCCATAGAGGTCGAAACATTCAATAGCGCCGCTGGCGTTGAAGAAGGCGACGAGATTTCCGTCTGTTACCGCTGGTAGCCCAGAACTGTCGCCGAAGCTCCCGCCGATTTTTAGAAGGTGGGTTCCATTGATTTTTCGAGTCCAGAGTACTGCTCCGTCTTTTGCACTGACGCAATAAGCAATGATGTCCTTCGCTAACACGGTATCCTCTTCGACCGGCTTATTGATGGTGAAGAACAACTTGTCTTCCCAAACGGTGACGGAGCTCTGGCCCAATTCGGGCAAGGTAATCTTCCAGTCGATATTTTGGTCGAGCGTTACACTCCAGGAAGTCGGAGCGCTGCCGTCTTTCCAGACAAAAGTCCCGTTAGGGCCTCCTGCTTGGTGCCAGTTTTGGCCAGCGAGTGATGTGCAAAGAGCAAGCGCAATGGGAATGATTCTGATGATACGGTTCATAGGGTTTTTAGATGGGTTTTAGGGTAAGGTGTCTTTGAAGGCCCAAAGGCTTTTGATTGAACGGACATAGAGGGTGTTGTCTACCACGGCCGGACTGGAGATGATCTCTTCGTTGATGGTGTTGTGAGCGAGCACATTAAAATCAGTGCCATCTTCGATCACAAACAGGCTTCCCTGATTGGATGCCAACAAAATCTTGTTATCCGCTTTGATAGGCGATGAAAAATACTCGCCCTTCACTCCGGTCCGCTGACTTTGGAAAATAGGTTCTCCGGTATCGATATCCAGGCAGGTGACAATCCCCATTGATTTTACCAGATATACGTGGTCTTCACTGACCAAGGGAGTGGCCACGTAGGGTAGGTCTTTCTTCCACTCCCAGGCAATGAACTCTGTGTCGTTCAAGATGTCGGTCCCGCCGGGGCGAATCGCGACCATCAAGTTCCTTCCACGGCCGATCGGGCGTGTGAGCAGGGAAAACTCATCCGTTTCCCAAAGTTGATTGTCGTTACGATCGAGCCATTCAAATACATCCCGCGCGCGGCTTTCAGGCATCTCGCTTTTACTGATCGCGCCGTCGTTATCCTTATCGAAGCGCTTGAAGAATAACTCCGGGTTGTGCATTTCCTCGTCGGTTATCTTTAGATCGTCGTCGAAATGCGCTTCCAACTTGTCCCGACTCTCCGCGCTATTCGCTGACCAGGCGGCAAACAACAGCAGGTCCTTAGTTGCAACGGGCGTGGTGCAGGGAAATGCGTTGGTATCTTCGACCTTCCAGATCAGTTTGCCTGTGAGTGGCTCAAGAGATACAAGGGCGCGGCTTCCGGCAATGATCAGTTCGGTGCGCAGTGTGTTTCCCCATATGAAAGGAGTTGAGTGGCTGGTGCTGTATCCGATTCGTGGATGCTTCCAGATCGTTTCGCCCGTTTCCTTATCGAGCGCCAGGATGCAGGGATCGTCCGTTCCGTCGCGGTTCAGGATAAGCAGGTTATCGTAGAGAATAGGTGAAGTGCCTGTTCCCATACCAGTTCGCGGTTTGGGCATTCGTTTTTCCCATGCGAGAGAGCCATCGACGTTCAGTACAATGAGGCCGTAGTTTCCAAAATAGAAGTAGACCCGCTTGCCATCAGTGCAGGGTGTCGATTCCGCTGGAGAAGCGAGGCGATGGGTGAATTCCTCTTCACCATGAGACTGCTCAGTTCTTTTCCAGATGGTGGAACCGTCTTTACGATTGATGGCGAGCATCACGCGGTCGTTGTTGCGGTAGCCGCTGAGGAAAAGCTGATCGCCCCAAATAACCGGTGAAGCATGCCCCTCGGGAGCTTCGATCTTCCATAGAAGATTTTCTTCGGGTCCAAAGTGTGTGGGGATACTCTGAAAAGGAGCATTAGACATTCCGTCTGTGCCTAGAAACTGGGGCCAGTAGCTAACCGTATTTATATCCGTAGCGATCGCTGGGAGGATTGCCGCAAGAAGTATCCCTAAACTGAAAGTCGTTCTTATCATTCAGCAAAACCGACTCGAAGTCCTCTTGCGTCAGCTAAGACGGTCGGACGCAGGTCAATGAAGTGTGGAACGCACATGGTTATAAAGAGATCCGGATGAGCTGGGAGTCTTGGTCGTTGGGTATCAAAGTGTTGATTCTGTCTCCCATCGGGGCAATGTCCAAAAAACAAAGAGTCAACTGTTGACTAAGTGGTGTGATCACGATTCTGTAATGAGATGGAGAAGGTTGCCAAAGTGAGTATGCGGGATTTGGCCAAGGAAGCAGGGGTCTCTGTTTCGGCAGTGTCTCTCGCGTTGCGTAATAGTCCCAAGATTTCTCCGGAGAAACGAAAAGCGATCGCGAAACTGGCCAAACGGATGGGGTATGTAAAGGACGGTCGTGTGACGGAGCTCATGGAGCACTTGCGAACCTTCCGGGCCAAGAAGCAACTCGCGACGATTGTGATTCTGGTTCTGGATTTTAGTCGTGCAGACTTAAAGCTTTATCCACGAATCCAGTCGTTGATTTTCGGGATTGAGCAGGAAGCTCGTGATAACGGTTATGATCCAGATTTGATGTTTATGGAGGACATGAAGGTCAGTCCCAAGCGATTGAGAAATATCCTTACGGCTCGTGGGATCAAGGGGGTCGTTGTTATGCCGTTCCAGACTGGGGTGGGAAAGCTCGATCTGGATCTCTCTGGCTTTTGTGTTTCTACCGCCGGCTACAGTATCATAAATCCGATGCTTAATCGCGCCTGTCCCGATTACTTGCAAATGATGGATGAGCTCCTTGAGCAGATCTGCCGGCTAGGTTATAAGCGTATCGGATTCATTATGACCTACGTGTCCGGTGGAGTCGGACACAAGCTCTACTCGTCATCCTATCTATTTTACTCAAATCTGATTGATGAGTCGTTGCGAATCCCGATTCTCCGACGACGAGATATCGCCTTGGATGGTATTAAGAACTGGATGGATAAATATCAACCAGACGTTGTGATAAGCTCCGGCAAAATTTACCGACTGTTGCAGGATTTGGGTTATCGAATTCCGGAAGATCTAGGTTTTGCCAGTTTGGAAATTGTAGATGACCACCGTGATGCGTCTGGCTTGGACCAACGTATGGAGTTGGTCGGTCGCGAGGCGCTAAAACTCAGCTTTTCCGATATCAACCTGAACAACCCGGGGGTACCCGAACATCCCAAGACGGTTTTAATAGATAGTCACTTTAAACCTGGGAATACACTGCGAAAAGTGGGTCGGGCACGATCTGTGAGATTGCGAGCTACAACGCGCTGACTCGCATGTTGCTTGGCCAATGAATCGGATCTGTTTCCTCGGGATTTCAGTGGCTATTTAATTTCACGTTCAAGGGAACTTCGGCGTTGATTGAGCCCTGAGCGTTCCTTGTCGCCCTTATACTGAAATTCGAAAAGGTCTTTTCGCCTATCCAGTCGTTGTCTAACGCTTCCGGATGCTCTTGATCTATAAAGATCATTGATGTCGAGATCAGTTACCAATAACATTTCGACGTTGCTATCGGCTTCAGCCTGTATGCCGTCGCGGGCAAACTCAAAATCATTGGGCGTGAAGACTCCCGCTCGGCCGTAGTGTATGTCCATTGCGGGTACGCTGGCAAGATTTCCTATGATTCCGGAGGTGACAACGTAAACCTGATTTTCGATGGCGCGGGCTTGTGAGCAAACGCGGACTCGTTGATAGGCGGGGCGATCGTCTGTACAATAGGGTACGAATATAATCTCAGCGCCCTGATCAGCCAGATAGCGAGCGGCTTCAGGGAATTCGCTGTCGTAGCATATTAATACACCGATTCGCGCTTTGGCGGTATTGATAACCTGTAAGGTGTCACCACCGGTTATGCCCCAATACTTGAGCTCTGACGGAGTTATGTGAATTTTGGGTTGAACGTAGTAGGTTCCATCGGGAAAGAAAACGGGGCAGGCATTGTATATGAGCTTTCCCCGACGCATCGGGTGACTGCCTGCTACGATATGCATTCCATATTCCGAAGCCATACGACTCATCAAGGTCATGAATGCATCTTCAAGATTTGCAAGTTGTTCAATTCCCTCTCTGGATGGAAGGTTCCTGAATTTTTGTTGGGATAGAAGCTGGACCGAGAAAAATTCAGGAAACACAAGGAAATCGGCACGATAGTCATGGGCGGTGTCTACGAAGTACTCTACCTGATCCACGAAATCCTGAAAATTATTTACGCTCCTTACTTGATATTGAACGCAGGCAACCCTTACTTTCCGGTAGTCTTCTTCTACCGGCACGTAGTCTGGATTTAGCCATTCGATGAGGGTCGCGTTGTTCTGGCTGTTTGGATCCGTGATGTAGTTTTGCAGGATTTTTCTAACAACAAAACCTTCACGAAGCTGAAAGCTAAGTACGAGGTCCTTGATCTCACCAAGTTCCACAGCATTCACGTAGTCCTCCGGTGAAATGCTTTTTGAGTATTTACTATAACCATGAAGCCTTCCACCTGCGAGTATCCTCTTCAGATTGAGTTTACGGCATAACTGGCGACGTGCTTCATAAAGAAGGCCTCCAATACCCAACCCTCGCGATTCCGGATCCACATAGACATCCGCACCATATAAAGTATCTCCTTCCGGATTGTGATTATGAAAGTAGCCCCCATCGGTGATTCCAGCTTCTGTATGAGGGCGATAGGGGTCGGTTCCAAGATAAACGATGAGGGATGCAACAGCTCCAGTGAGCTCATTATTCACCTCCGCCACGATTTGTCCTTCTGGAAAAACCGTTTGATGACACTCTAATTGATCCTGTGTCCATACGATATTCTTCTCAGCCATCCGCGGGAAGCATTTCTCGTGAAGCTCCAGCAGATGAGGAATGTCTTCTTGAGTGGCTAGTCGAAGAGTAACCGTGCCTTGGTTTGTTTCGTGATAAACGGGTTGCATAAGAAATGGTTCGAAGAGATTCAGGTTTTGGTGCTTCAGAGAACTTAGGGTGGCACCTTCGTTTCACCGCTGCAGGATCGCACTTATTGTTTAATGTACGAAAATTAGACGAATACGGACCGCGTTTTCTGCCTAATTAAATGAGTTGTCCAGTCGATAGTTGAATAAGGGAGAGTAGTCTGAAGTAGAGCTTTTTGAGAATAAAAGTATGAAACTCCAAGTCTTCAATAAATACTGCAGCCCTTTTCACTTTCTCTATTTCAGACTGCACTGGGGTATTTGAACCCGCGTTGCTAATTGCCTGGAACCTATAAATGGCAATAGTCTTTGCTTGCCAGTGTCTTGACTTGAGAAAGGTGTGCACAAATCCTCAAGCCTGAATTAAGACGTGCTTTTAACGTCGCTGGTTTAAGTTACCTCAGAATGGTGGTTCGTCGGCATCGAAATCTTCGTCAGGATCAGGCAGTGGTGGTTCGTCATCTCCCGCAGGTGCAGAAGATCCGTTGCCTGCTTCAATCTTCCAAGCGACGAGGTTTACGAAATACTTGCCGTTCCACTCGCGACCGTTGACGTCAAAACTCACAGTTACCTTATCTCCTTTGGAAAGCTTACCGACGAGCTCAACCCGTTCTTTAAGGCACTCAAACTGAATATCTTGTGGGTATTTGTCTGCTTCACTCGTCACGACGAAAGCGCGCTTGTTGAAGCCACTGTTGAATGTTTGTTCTTCGAAAATCTCTTTTACGGTTCCTTTTAATTCGTATGACATACCACCAACAAAACACGGAGATAACTGGAAGCAACGATTTTAAGTAATGAAGTTTGAAGATACTTTGTTGAATATGGGTCAACGGTTGACTGTTTTTGACTTCGAAACGGGG
>CALGUT010000379.1 GCA_937920335.1 uncultured Opitutales bacterium | reverse complement strand
CAGAGAAAAACGTGAAGCCGGAGATCTCATCCCTGCCTAAAGTTGGTGCCATTCTAGTTTGACTCGATTTAATAAACCTAAAAGGCTACTGCGCTCGTCACCACGATAGTATGCTCCAATACGAAACATATGAAACCTTCTTGACACGGCCACATCACGCCCATCTCTTACGATCGAAACAACCTTCCCCTCAGGAAAAAGGTCAAAAAACACCTCCATATCCGTATGGGATTTAGTCCCACATAGTGTCTTATTTTTGACAAACAGAGTTCTTAATATGAACTCTTTGAAATATTTTTTTACCACCTCTTTCTTGGATGGGGTGTCTGCATTTTCATATTGCTCCAATAAACTAGTGGACATTTTATCCAAGAAGTTGAACTCATCGTTATACCTCTGCTCACTAGCGTCATCTTTAAAAACTTCACCTTTGAACGGGCTGCGACCAGCGTTGAACACACCATGACTGGCGCTATGTATTCTTGGACCCGTCAGCGGTATAATTGGTTTTTGGAAATAGCAGGATACGTCAGGATGACTATCTAATAATTTTCGCATCCATGTAGTCCCAGACTTAGAGGGACCAAAAACAACAAATGGGGGTAGCGTTTGTTTATCTTTACTTTTCATATTTAAAAAAAATTCAACACCTATCGCAAAGGATAGACTAGGATCCTAGAAAGAATTTTCTAATCTTTTTCGCCATAAAAACCTCAGTCTTCCACATTGAATCAACCGTAGCCCCTCCTATATGCGGGGTAATCAATAAATTATCATTTATCTTTGCATAAGCGACCATCTTTCCACCTTGCACCCCTGCTGTCCCAACTTCATTACACAAGACATCCACAGCAGCGCCAGCTAGCCTACCAGATGTCAGAGCATTGAGCAAAGAATCCTCATCGACGATTTCTCCCCGGGAAGTGTTAACCAGATATGCACCTGGCTTGATAAGACTAAACTCTGCCTCGCCAAGTAAATCAGTAGATCCCCCGTCTAAGGACACATGCAATGAAATCACATCAGAGGTCACTAATAATTCCTCAAGTGAAACGTATTTCACGTCCCCGCCCTTATTGGTCGATATATCATAAAATTGAATATTCATCCGAAATGATTTTGCATATTCAGCGACTATCTTTCCCAGTCGTCCATATCCAATAATACCTAAGGTCATTCCAGATAGATCTCTACCCACGAATTGAGATCTATCCCACTGCCCCTTCAAGATATGGTCAAAAGCTGAAGTTGTATTGCGGACCAAAGCCAAGAGCAATCCCCAAGTATGCTCTGCCGTTGCCGTAATTGTAGACAGAAAATCGATTTCCCCTTTGAGAGACAATACTTCCACGCCAGCCTGAGCAGTGGCCTTCAAATCGATGTGATTTAAACCCGTAGTTGCAGTGGCAACCATCTTTAGATTGGGCGCATTATCAAGAAACTCTTGATCGACTCGATGACCGAGTCTCACGATAACGCCCTCGACGTCATTCAGACGCTCGAGAAGCTCACTCCTTAAAAATGGACCATCTGAGACAACTGAAAAGGTCTTAAGTAAGGCCCTAGCTTCCTCTGAATAGTGAAGAGGTTCAGCATTAATTATTTTATAGCTCTTCATTCAGAATCTTTTCTATCCCTAGACAGCAGAAAATCAGCCCACTCCAGATCAATCGGAGCATCAATATTTGCTGAGCGTGATAGGGGCATGATATATGGTGCGATTCTCCCACCCCACAACTCACCTCGATCTAGGAGTAACTCCCGCTTGCAAGCGTACACAGCACCGTTCCGGTGGTAAACAGCAGACAAGTCTTGTCGTAACGATCCTGGAGGTTCTTGGTAGAACGGCTCCAACCAACCACCAACCTGGTGATACATCCTAGATGGATGCGCATCTTCGACCTGATACACACTGACAACACTGTCTGCACCTGATTCCTGAAGAATTTTTAATGCCTGATCAATGTCCTCTCCAGTCCTCATCGGGGCCGTAGGTTGCAGAAGTAAAAAGTAATCAAATTGCCTGCCTGCTTCTTTTTCATTCTCCAAGAAAACATGCCGTATCACATCCACCATTGGCGTCTTGTCCCCAGCAAGTTCACTTGGTCTAGGCTTCACAGCGGCACCCCATTCTCTTGCTACCTGAGTAATTTCAGTATCGTCAGTAGACACAAAAAATGAATCACTCACACAGCTACTCTGAGCAGCTTCTATGGTCCAGGCAATCAATGGCTTCCCAGCGACTCTCCGAACATTTTTTCGCGGGACTCCTTTAGATCCACCGCGAGCTGGAATCATTGATAGAATATTCATTATGGTTCGACGGTCTAATAAGACTAAACAATTTATAAAATCACTAAAAGTGATACTTTAGTATGCTAGCTTCTTTTCTAAAGGTGGCTGCGCAGTAGCTAGAACATTAGCAATTTGTTCCCCCGCGTCTCCCTTCCCGTATAAACAATCAATTTCTGTTCTCCCGTTTCTTGTAAACTGAAGCTCTATTGCTTTTGATATTTCATGGTGGTCGTGGCCACAATCAATCACATTATTACCTTGAGTGCGATTACTCTGCCTGTCTCCGATGTTAACAACAGGGACACCAAGAAAAGCGCACTCTCTAATACCTACACTACTATTGCCAACTAAACATCGAGCATTATACAAAAGCCTCAAAAAGTCATGCGGTGCCATATTTTTAAAGAAGTAAAAATTCTCTGCTTCTCCAATTTCTCGAAAGTGACGAATTCCTGAGGAAACGCCATCCGCACCAGCATCGACATTGGGCCAAAACCAGAGAACTGGATAGGGCTGCTTTGCAACAGCTTTCAAAGTCGCCTCAATCTGCTGCCTTGATTCGGCATGCTGAGTCGTTACGGGATGCTGCATAACGACTATATACCCATTCCTTAAATCTAGTTTATTACCGACTCCTGGGTATTTAACCATTGGATTAAAAGTAAGCTCTGGCGACTCGAGCATCTCTGCAGCCAAATCAATGGATGGGCAACCCGTATCAAATACGCAATCAGCATTTTCACCTAACTTCAACACCCGTTCCATTGAGCACTTTGAAGCGACCAGATGAATGTCTGATAACTTCGTAACTGCATGGCGTACCTTTTCATCAATTGAACCCGTCACCTCCCCTCCTTGAATATGAGCTACTGGAATATTCATATAAGATCCAGCTATCGCTGTCGCGATCGTTTCGTACCGATCAGCAATCGAAACAACCATATCTGGCTTCAAGTTTAAAAACGCTGTTGATAACTCCATAATGCCTAATCCCGTGGTTTTCGCCATCGATGTGGGGTTTTCACCCTCTAATACCATAAAAACTTTTTCATCAATCTTAAAACCGTCCTGAACAATTTGATTTACCACGCTACCGTATCTATCCAATAATGCTGAAGCAGCTACAACGAGTTGCAATTCCAAATTAGGATGTTCTTGAATAGCCTTTAGTGCTGTTTTTATCCGGCTGTAACTTGGCCGTGCAGTTACGACAACACAGATTTTTCTTTTTCGTCCAGCTTTCATGATTTTTCGTTTACTCAAAGTGATCCAATGTAATTGGATGATTACGTTCAATAGGTCGGATCAGTTTTTTTCCAATAGTTGAATCTAACTGGGCTGCGGGAATTCCGATCAGTGGCTTTCGGATAAGAATTTCATCTTGAGACACTATTTGCCCGGATTTTAAATCTGCTGCTGCATATAGACTCTTCGAGAAAAGCTTTCGTGTTTCTTCCGTCGCTACAGCAATAGCATCTTTATCAACGGGCCTGCTTATTGCTGTTTCGATCTGTCTGATCCCTTGAACCTGCGCCGCTAACTGTTCGAAAGTTAAGCTAGATTTAACATCAGGTCCAAATTGAGCACGATCAAAGACCACATGAACTTCGAGCATTGATGCTCCTTTCATCATCCCTGCAATACCCGCATAAATATCACCGCTATGATCACTCAGACCAGTGCAGCAATTATATCGCTGTTCAATCTCATCGATAATATTAAGACCCCAAGTTTCAGGAGGACAGGGATACGAAGTAGTGCACTGAAACATGCCAAAACTCGCCTTCAATGACTTCAAAGTTCCCACCGCCTCATCAAGTTCCAGCCAAGAGCTCATACCTGAAGATATTAGTATTGGCTTACCCGTATCAGCCAAGCGGCGTAGTAGGGGAAGATTAGAAACTTCCCCAGAAGCAATTTTCCAAGCCGGCATTCCGCAAGTCTCCAAGAGATCGACAGCTTCATGACTAAATGGAGAACTAAGAAAAATCAATTCTACCTCTCGAGCGTGCGCGGCAAGCTCGTGCCACTGCTTTTTATTAAAGGCTGTTCTATTCCAATAATCACATCGAGTTTCATCCTGAGGAAATACTTTCACTCGAAACTGTTCGAATGGTGAACTTTCATATTCCGCAAGGTGTGTTTGGAACTTCACAGCATTTGCACCTGTATTAGCTACAGCATCAATATACGAATGCGCCATGCCCAAACTGCCGTCATGCGCTAGCCCGACCTCACCAATAATAAACATCGGGTGCCCATTCCCTATTGGAGTGTTTTCTATGATTAATTCAGTGTTCATTTTCTTGAGATCTCTAATTTAAACCTCCAAATTTTTTACATACCATTCCGCGGCCTCATTGAGACCTTGAGCAATCGAGTATTGAGGGTCGTATCCAAGTAATGATTTGGCTTTTGAAATATCAGCCAATGAGTGAGGAATGTCACCAAGACGATTTTCACCGTAGGTGGCATCAATCACAGCAATCGCAGGTACTGATTTGGCCATGGCGTCACGCAGCGCTTCAAAGAGCTCATTCAGCGTGGTGCGCTCCTCAAAGGCGGTGTTGTAAACCGTATTGATGGCATCCTTGTTCTCCGTCGTTGCGGCAAGCTGATTCATCTGGATCACGTTTTCGATATAGGTGAAATCACGTGAATAAGTACCGTCGCCATTGATATGCGGGCTTTCACCTTTCATCAAAGCAATGGCAAACTTCGGAATGACGGCTGCATAGGCACCATAGGGATCCTGTCGTCGGCCGAAGACATTAAAATAGCGCAGACCGATAGTCTCCATACCATAGGTCTTGGCAAAGACATCGGCATAGAGCTCGTTGACATACTTCGTCACCGCATAGGGTGACAGTGGGCGACCAATGACATCCTCCACCTTTGGCAAGGCCTCACTATCACCGTAGGTGGATGAACTGGCCGCGTAAACAAAGCGCTTTACCTTGGCATCGCGAGCCGCGACCAACATCGTGAGGAATCCGGAGATATTGACGTCGTTCGTGGTAATCGGATCATTGATCGAACGAGGCACCGATCCAAGAGCGGCCTGATGGAGGACATAGTCGATACCGTCGCAGGCCTTGGCACAAGCTTCAGGGTCCCGGATATCCCCCTCAATTAGAGTGAAATGGTCAGACTTCAGGAAAGGAGCAATATTCTCTCGTTTGCCGGTCGCGAAGTTGTCGAGGCAGACGATCTCGTTATCCTGTTGAAGCAGAGCTTCAGCCAGATTTGAACCGATAAAACCGGCCCCACCAGTGACGAGGACGCGTGAATTTTTTATGATGCGTTGCATAGAAATTTGTTTGAGAGGGTGCGTCTCTGTTGTAGTTTAAGCAGAACGCCTTTAACGTAGAGCTAAGCCCCCTTCAGTTCCCACAAAATGGCTTACAGCCTTTCGTCTGCGACTCCCTCCGGGAGGATGCTCTTGAGGTCAAAGATGACGCAGCCTTCTTTGGAGAATTTGGCGTAGTCGAATTCTTTAAATTGATCGTGGGCCACGGCGACGACGACGGCATCGCAGGCCGCTTTGTGATCGCCGTTGGGGCGTTCGGTGAGAAGGGTGATTCCGTATTCCTTCATGACCTCGTCGGCATTAGCCCACGGATCGTGGATTTCAACCTGACAACCAAACTCCCGAAGTTCGGCAATGACATCGATGACGCGGGAATTCCGGATGTCAGGGCAATTTTCTTTGAAGGTGATTCCAAGAACCAAGACCTTCGAGCCTCGGACCCGGTGTTCCTTGTTGATCATTAACTTGACGACCCGCTGGGCCACTTCTTTGCCCATGTTGTCGTTCAGTTTGCGACCGGCGAGGATGATCTCGGGGTGGTAGCCAAATTGCTGCGCCCGCTGGGTGAGGTAGTAAGGATCGACTCCGATGCAGTGACCGCCGACCAAGCCAGGACGGAAGGGCAGGAAGTTCCATTTGGTGCCGGCTGCTTCAAGGACGGCATTGGTATCGATCCCCATGCGGTGGAAGATCATGCCGAGCTCGTTGACAAAGGCGATGTTGATATCGCGCTGAGAGTTTTCGATGACCTTGGCAGCTTCGGCAACCTTGATGCTGGGAGCGAGGTGGGTGCCTGCGGTGATGATCGTTTGATAGAGGGCATCGACGACTTTGCCGATCTTGGGAGTCGATCCGGACGTCACCTTGAGAATCTTGGTGACGGTGTGTTCCTTGTCCCCCGGGTTGATGCGCTCCGGGCTGTAGCCGCAGAAGAAACCGTTTTCGGTCCTTGGTGATTGGTCCTTGGTGCTTAGTCCTTGGTTGTTGGTGCCTAGTCCTTGGTTGTTGGTGCTTTGACCTTGGTCCTTGGGGCCGTTGACTTCCGCACTCTGACCTCCCCTCTCAGCCTGTTGACCAGAGACTAGGGACTCAGGACGATCGCCTGAAATATATTTTAGGCCGCTTTCCCGTTCCAGGACCGGGACACAATCTTCTTCGGTGCATCCTGGATAGACAGTGCTTTCGTAAATCACGAGGTTTCCTGGCTTGAGGACCTTGCCGACGGTTGTGCTGGCACCAATTAAAGGCCGGAGATCCGGCGTTTTATTCTGATCAATTGGGGTGGGAACAGTGACGATGTAGATATCGCAATCCTCCAGTTGTTGCAGGTCAGTTGAAAAGCTTATGCGCGTCGAGGAGCCTAATTGCTCAGGCGAGCATTCGAGAGTGTGGTCGGTTCCTGCCTTGAGTTCATCGATCCGCTCCTGGTTGATATCAAAGCCGAGGGTTTTGAATTGTTTGCCGAATTCTACGGCAAGCGGCAAGCCGACATAACCGAGTCCAACGACTCCGATGACAGCTTCTTTGTTTTGGATTTTTGATAAAAGGGACATGGTTCGAAAGTCGGGAAGAATTGAAGTCGGGAAGACTTGAAGTCGGGAAGTCAGCACATCCGACATCCGCTATCCACTACCCGACCTTCTTAACCCTACGGGCTTTCGCGAGGCGTTCTACGAACGCTTGCATTTGGGGTTCGCAATGTTCGAGTTGTCGCACGAGTTGGAACTGGGTGCGAGCGCGGTCGAGGTTTTGGTTTTTACGTGAGGTTTTGAAATAGACATCGCCGAGCAAATAATCGGTGAGAAATCGGATACCGGTTTCAAGGGCAATGAGTTTTCCAGAAAAGGCGAGGTTTTCGATTTCGGCGTCACACAAGCAGTCGCAGCCGTCCAGGTAGCCTTCGGCGAGAGCCTCGAAGATCGGCATCCGGACGACCACTTTGGAAAGGTCTGGTTCGTCTTCGGCGGCCGGGCTGACGGCGGTTCGGACCATATCCCCAAAATCATAGAGTGCCAAACCGGGCATCACGGTATCGAGATCGATGACACAGACCGCGTCATCGGTTTGAGCGTCGAACATGACGTTATTGATTTTGGTATCGTTATGGGTGACGCGTACCGGGATCATTCCAGCATCACGCAGGTCAATGAGTTTCGATACGATGCCCTCGCACGACCTTACAAATTCCAATTCATTTTCAACAGTGTGTAAGCGATCGAGTGGGTTTACTGCGACCAACTGCATCAAGCGTTTGTAGCGTTGTGGGGTGTTATGAAAATCAGGGATGGTCTCCTCGATGTCGCCCACCGGGATATCGC